>JAEEKZ010000001.1 GCA_016288635.1 Caryophanales bacterium | reverse complement strand
GCTTGTGTCATTGAATCTCTACCTAATTTAGCTGATCCACCGGCACTATCTCCCTCGACGATAAATATTTCTGATACACTAGGATCTTTACTCTTACAATCAGATAACTTACCAAAGAATGAAGTTTGTCCTATTTCACTCTTTCTAGTAATTTCTCTTGCTCTTTTAGCGGCATTTCTGGCTCTACAAGCAATAATACATTTATTAATAATTACTTTAGCATCATCTGGATTTTCCATTAAGAATCTTTCAAATCCAACAGAGAATATACTATCAGCAAGCTTTCTTACTTCTGAATTACCTAATCTACCTTTTGTTTGACCTTCAAACTGAGGATTTGGATGCTTACAAGAAATAATCATTGTAAGACCTTCTTTAACATCATCACCAGTTAATGCTTCGTCTTTTTCTTTTAATATATTATTCTTTCTTGCATAAGCATTAATTACACGTGTTAAAGCACGTCTAACTCCTTCTTCATGAGTTCCACCATCATGAGTATTAATGTTATTAACAAATGAATAAACATTTTCATTGTATCCATCATTATATTGCATAGCTACTTCTAGATAAACATTATCTTCTTCACCTTCAAGATGGATAATATCTTCATGAATAACAGTTTTACCAACATTTATAAATCTAACATATTCAGAAATACCACCTTCATACATAAATGTATCTCCAGTAGTATCTTCTTCATTTCTATCATCTCTTAAATTAAGACTTAATCCTTTATTTAAGAAAGCTAATTCTCTAACTCTTACTTTTAATGTCTCATAATTATAAATATCTGTGTCAAATATTTCAGGATCTGGTTTAAAGGTAACAGTTGTTCCCGTCCTGGTTTTATCGCAGTCTCCAATTACCTTAAGTGGTTCAACTGTGTGTCCACCATTTTCAAATCTTACATAGTATATTTTACCTTCTTTGTATACCTTAACTTCTACCCATTTACTTAAAGCATTAACAACACTGGCTCCTACACCATGTAATCCTCCAGATACCTTATATCCACCACCACCAAATTTTCCACCTGCGTGTAATACAGTATAAACTGTTTCTACTGTGGAAATATGAGTTTTTGGATGAATATCTACTGGAATACCACGTCCATCATCTTTTACAGTAATAGAATTATCTTTATTAATTACTATTTCAATATTTTTACAATATCCAGCTAAAGCTTCATCTATAGAGTTGTCTACAATTTCCCAAACTAAATGATGAAGTCCTTTAACATCTGTTGTACCAATATACATACCTGGTCTTTTTCTAACAGCCTCTAAGCCCTCTAAAACCTGAATATCCGATGCATTATAATGCTCTTCATTCATATTTATGCCTCCTTTATACCATCTTCTGTTACATTAAAAATCTTGTAATCATTAAACAAACTAGTATTAACATTATCTATATCTGTAGTTGTAATAAAAGTTTGAACATTATGATTAAGCATTTTTAAAATGTTTTCTATTTTTTCTTTATCAAGTTCACTAAATAAATCATCTAATATTAAAATTGGAAATTCATGTTTGATCTTTTCAAAAACAATAATTTCCGCTAATTTAAAAGAAATTATACTATTCTTTATTTGACCAACACTGCCCCAATCTTTTAACTTATTTCCATCAAGTAAAAAATCTATATCATCATGTTGAATACCTATAACAGTTTTACCATTAGATATTTCTTTTATATATAACTCTCTAAACTTTTCTCTTATTTCATCAGCAGATTTATTCTTAAAATCACTTGAATATCTTAATCTTAATTCACCTTTTAAAAAAATATTTTTATAAATATCAGTAATATATTCATTAATACTATTAATAAAATTATTCCTGTATTCAGCAATTTTAATACCATATTCTATAAGTTTATCAGTTAATATATTTAAATAATCTTTACTAGCATTACCATTAGTATAAACTACTTTTAAATAAGTATTTCTTTGTTTTAATACCTTATCATAATTACTTAGATAAACTAGATACTCCTTATACAATTGACTAATTTCTACATTAAGTAATCTTCTTCTAACTGCAGGAGCATCATTAATTACCTTAGAATCCAAAGGATTAAAAAGAATAACATTAATTCTAGAAATATATTCGCTCATCTTTTTTACTTTAGTTTTATCAATTTCTATTCTTTTTCCTTCTTCATTTATAGTAATTTTGTAATTTGTACTTACATCAGTTAAAATATTTCCCTCAACTGTAGCTGCAATTTCATTCTTTTTTATTAAAAATTTATCATTATTTAATCTAAAAGACTTAGTTAAAGCAAGAAAATAAAGGGATTCTACAAGATTCGTTTTTCCTGTACCGTTCTTTCCATATAAAATATTTACTTCTGGAGAAAACGATAATTCTAAATGATCATAACTACGAAATTTTTTTATCTTAATATTTTCAATTTTCATAATTACCCCAAAAAACATGTGTATTTTTAATTTTAACTATAATGTCGTACTCCTATACACAAATATATTATAACACAAAATAGAGTATTTAAAAACAAAAAATGCTCATTTATGAGCATTTAATACATTATTTAATCTTGCAGATTTAAAGTATTGTTTATTAAATAAAATAATTGATATATTAAACTCTTTTCTAATATTATTATTAAATATAATTACCATTTTTTCTCCATTTTTATAATAATTATTAATGTTATTATAAGAAAACCAATAGATATCTCCAAGATTACTTAAAACAGGGAAAAATACTATATTCTTATTTTCACTTATTATAATAGGACATTTATAGCATTGTCCAATCATATAGTTTGTTGCTCTAACTCTCCCTTTATAAGAACTTCCATAGTATAAACAACTATTATCTATAACTTCAATTAACAAACTATCAACATCAAATTCATTATATTTTTCTAATACCTTATTATTATATAAGGCATATGTATCATTATTAATAATATAATTCACATTTAATCACCTATAAAAATTATTATAGTTATCAATAATAAAAAAAATGTCAAAAAAAAACATTTATTTAAAATGTTTTTATTGGTAATATTAATTCTGTTAATGTTTCATCTTCAACAGATTTAATAAATATAGGTTTATCGTCAGAATTTATCAATAATAATATATTATCATCTTTAATAACCTTTAATGCATCAAGCATATATTTAGAACTAAATGAAATTTCAATCTTATCTTTCTTATTACTATCAATCTTTAAAGTTTCTTCAGTTTTACCAATTTCAGCTGCACCACTAGTAATAACCATTTCTTTATCTTGAATCTTAATCTTAACAATATTCTTTTCTTTATTTTGAGTAAGTAAAGCAGCTCTATCTATAGCATCAAAGAAATCTCTTAAAGATAAATTAATCATATATACAAAATCATCTGGTATAAAATGATTTGTTTGAGGATAACTTCCACTTAATAAATTACTTTGAATCATTATATCTTTATATATAAATAAGATCTTATTAGTAAATACATGGATTTCTATATCATTATCATCATCTTGAATAATTTTTTCTATTTCATTAATACTTCTTCCAGGAATAACTATATTAATACTGTTATCATTAGCTGTTGATAAATTAACAACTTTCTTTGATAATCTATATGAATCTGTAGCAATACATTCTAATATGTTACCTGTAACTTTAAAATTCATACCTGTTAATAAAGGTCTAACTTCTTGTGTTGATAAAGCATAACTTGTTTGATTAATTATTTCTTTTAATAAAGAGGCTTTTAGAGTTATATATTCTTTACTCTTATCCATAACTATATTAGGATAATCATTATAATTATAACAATTTAACATATACTCATTACTAGATGTACTAATTTTAATTTTTTGATTGTCAATAACTTCAAAGTCAATAACATTTGAAGGCATCTTTCTAATCATATCTAATATATATTTACTTTGTACAATAGCAATACCATAAGAATCTATATTCTTTATATCCTTTTCAGGAATAAATGTTTTAATAGTAAGTTCAGAATCACTTCCCATTAAATATAATCCCTCTTTTGTTAATTCAAACTTAATACCATTTAGTACTGGAATAGTAATCTTTTGTGATAATGCTCTTGTAGCATCATTTAATCCTTCTAATATAATATTTTTTTCGATCGTAAATTTCATTTTGTTTCCTTCTTTCTTTTTTTATTATTTAATTATTATTAATATTATTATAGCGTTAATAATGTGGATAACTATAATTTTTATAAGTATTTACTTATTAAAATTGATGTTGATTATTAATTATTTATTAACACTTTATAACTTTTCTTTTATATCTTTCAACATCTTATTAAGATTATCATCTTTTTCTAAATCATTTTTTATCTTATCAACTGCAGCAACTACTGTAGAATGATCTCTTCCGCCAAACTCTAGACCAATTTTTTGAAGATTCTCATCTGTATCCATTCTACATAAATACATAGCAATATGTCTAGGTTTAACTACTTTAGCATTTCTTTTTTTACTCTTTAAATCATCTACTGTAATTTTAAAATAATCCGCAACAGCTTTTTGAATACCTCCTATAGAATTATCAGCATATATATTATTTACCACATAATCATTTAAAGCTTCTGTAGCAAATTCTAATGAAATCTTTTTAGGAACCATCATTGCTGTATAAGCCATTAATCTATTTAATGTTCCTTCAATGTGTCTTACATCATTAGAAGCATTATTTGCAATAAATTCTATTACATCATCATCAACTTTGTTTTCTATACTAGTATTTTTTATCTTTGCTTTAATAATTTCACATCTTAATGAGAAATCAGGAGGGTATATATCAACAGGTAATCCCCACATAAACCTACTTCTTAATCTTTCTTCAATCTTTTTTAAATCATCAGGTGATCTATCAGAAGTAATAACTATTTGTTTATTTGCTTGATGTAGAGCTTCAAATGTGTGAAAGAACTCTTGTTGAGTTTTTTCAGAATCTACTAAGAATTGAATATCATCAATTAACAAGATATCCACATTTCTATATTTATTTTTAAATTCATTAAAGTAATTTATACTTTCTGCACCCTTATTAACATTGGCTATTCCTGTATAATCAGTTCTAAAATCATTACTAGTAGTATAAAGAACTTTTTTATCACTATTTTCTTCTATATAATTACCTATAGCGTGCATTAGATGAGTTTTACCAAGACCACTTCTTCCATATATAAATAAAGGATTATGAATAGTACCAGGAGCAGCAGCAACTGATTTTGCGGCTACGAATGCTAATCTATTTGAATTTCCTACCACGAAGTTATCAAATCTTAAATTTTTGTTTAAATTAGAATTCCAAACTATTTCTTTTTCCTCTATTTCCATTTTTGGAATTTTCTTTTCAATTTCACTCTCAAGAACATATTTAAATCTATATTCTTTGCCAGTCAATCCAAAAATAGTTTGATTAATTATTGATGCATAAGTTGTTGATAACATGGTTTTATGTACTTGCATTGGTACTTTTATAGTAAATTCATCATCTATTAAACTAACCAATTCCAACTTACTAAACCATATAGTGTAGTTGCTCGAGGTTATTGCAGAAGCAATATCGTGTAAAAAATTGTTAAATAGTTCGTCAGCTTTCAAAACCTCACCCCACACTTCACTAAAAATCCACACTTATTTTAAATCATTTTGTTCAAAATTAAAAGGAAAAAATGACAATTTTCTACAAAAAATTATTATAAAAAATATCCAACAAAAAACTAACAAAATTACCAACAAATAAAGCCTTATAAATAGGAATAAAACTATAGTTATCAACATTTTTGTGAATAACTAATTATTTTTAATAAATTTATAACAATTTAATAACAATAAATGTTTGTGAATTGTTGTTAATATGTTAATAAATATATATAAGGAAAGAAAAATAATAAAAAGCCTGTTAAATAGCTATCTTTTCCTTGACTTTTTAAAAAAAATCATAATATAATAAGGAAGCTTAAGAAAAAGGAGTGATTACTAATATGAAAAGAACATGGCAACCAAATAAAAGAAAAACAGCAAAAACTCATGGTTTTTTTGCAAGAAAAGAAGCAGATACTGGTGTAGTAAATAGACGTCGTAGCAAAGGTCGTAAAGTATTAACACATTAATATGTGTTTTTTTTTCATGAAAGAGAAATAAATGAAAAGAACAGAAACAATAAAGGATCGAAGAATATTTACTGATATTATAAAAACCGGTAAATACCAAAAAGGAAACTATTTCATTATATATAGTAAACCAAATAATGATAATAATACTAAATTTGGTATAGCTGTTAGTAAATCACTTGGAAAAGCTGTTGTAAGAAATTACTATAAAAGAATATATAGGAATATAATAGGTAGAAATAAATTGCTATTTAAAAATGGGCAGAATTATATTATAATGATTAAGAGCGCAAGTCTTTCTGTAAAATTTGAAACAATTAATAATAAAATGAAAGAATTGCTAGAAAAAGGTGAATAAACAAATGAAGAGAAAAATAATGGCCACAATTCTATTGGTTCTATTACTAGCAACTTCAGGATGTGGAAAAAACAAATATATAAAAGATGAAAGTAATAAAATAGTTAAGTACGAAGCAACAGGACAAACACTACAAACTGATATATTATGTAAGCCAAACGATGAAAAATCAGAATTATATAAAGAATATGCTAAATATAATGATCAATTAGATAATAAATTAGAAAAATTACCAAAATGTAAAGATTTTAAAATTACCTCTAATAAAACTAATTCATTATGGCAATTCTTGTTTGTAAAACCAGTTGCATATTTAATTATTAAATTAGGAAACTTGGTTGGAAATCTTGGTATATCTCTTATACTAATAGGATTAGCAATAAGAATTGTATTATTACCATTACAAGTAAAAAGTTTAAATCAATCTAAAAATATGCAAAAAGCTCAACCAGAGTTAGCTAAAATTGAAAGAAAATATAGAGATAAAACAGATAATGAATCATTAATGATGAAATCACAAGAAACTGTAGCTATCTATAAAAAGTATAAGATAAGCCCTGTTCTAGGATGTCTATTATCATTCATTCAATTACCATTATTCTTTGCTTTCTTACAAGCAATATATAGAATACCTACAATTTATCAAGAAAAATTATTTGGATGGAATTTAGGAATGACACCAATGAAGGGAATAGAATTACATAACTATTCATACTTAATACTAGTTATTCTAATTGCAGTAACAACATACTTCTCATTTAACTTTACAATGAGAAAACAACAAAATATTGGTGCATCAACTCCAGAAATGCAAAATCAAATGTCTATGATGACAAGAATTATGACAATAATGATCATTGTTACATCATTTAGTTTACCAACTGCAATTGGTTTATATTGGATAGTAACATATGCATTTATCTTTGTTCAAACAGCAATAGTTAATAAGATTAACAGAGTTGGTGATAACAAGAGCAATAATGGTGCTATAAAAAGTCTAAAAGAAAGATTAAAAGAGAAAGAAGGTATGAAATATGGAAAAGATAATTAGAAAGGGAAATGATTTAGAGGAAGTACTAAATGAATTTTACTCTGAAACTGAATTAACAAAAGATGATATATTTTATACTTCAGAAGTAATTAAAGGAAAATTATTCAAGGCTGATACTGTAGAAGTAACAATTATAAAGAAAGAAGACTTATACGGATTTGCTAAAGAATACTTAGAAGAATTAATCTCTAATATGGGATTAGAAGTAAACTTTGAAATAAAAAATAAAGAAGATAGAAAAGTATTAAAAATGTATTCTAATAATAACCAAATATTAATTGGTAAAGATGGAAGAACATTAAAAGCTTTAGAAAACTTAGTAAGACAAAAGATATCTACTGAATTTGGTGTATACTTTAAAATAACTTTAGACGTAGAGGATTATAGAGATAAGAAAGATAATCGTTTAATTCGTCTAGCTAAGCAAACAGCAAAAGACGTAGTAAAAACAAAGACAAAAGCAGTATTAGATAATATGACTTCATATGAAAGAAGAGTAATTCATAATGCCTTAACTGATTTCAAAGGAGTAACAACCCACAGTGAAGGTGAAGAACCAAATAGACATATTATTATTGAACCAGAAAATTAATACAGGAAATCCTGTATTTTTTTTTGAAATATGCTATAATACAGCAAGAAAGAAGGGGAGTAACCATGGAAGACACAATTGCATCTATTTCTACATCAATCGGTATTGGTGCTATTTCTATTGTTAGAATTTCTGGTAATGAAGCAATTAGAATAGTAAATGAAATATGTTCAATAGATCTAACAAACATTGAATCTCATACAATTAATTATGCTCATATCATGGATAAAGATGAAATAATAGATGAAGTTCTTATCATGGTTATGAAATCACCAAAGACATATACTAAAGAAGATGTTATAGAAATTAATACTCATGGGGGAATTAATACTACAAATAAGGTATTAGAACTATTACTTGAACATGGTGCTCGTATGGCAGAACCAGGAGAGTTCACTAAAAGAGCATTTCTAAATGGAAGAATTGATTTAACTCAATCAGAAGCTGTATCAGATCTAATTAATGCTAAAACTGATGCATCAAGAAGATTAGCCATTAATCAAGTAAATGGTAAAATAAATGAAAAAATCAATAATTTAAGAGATAAGATGGCTAAATTAATATCTAATATTGAAGTAAATATTGATTATCCAGAATATCAAGATGAATTACAAATTACAGTTGAATTATTAAATAAAGAATTAAGAGAGATAAAGAAAGAACTAGATAAGATAATTGAAGATTCTAAAAACGGAAGAATAATATCAAATGGTATTAATGTAGCTATAATAGGAAAACCAAATGTAGGTAAAAGTAGCTTATTAAATGCCTTATTAGATGAAAATAAAGCAATTGTAACTAATATTGCAGGAACAACAAGAGATTTAGTCGAAGGATCAATTACTCTAAATGGAGTAGCAATTAACTTTATTGATACTGCAGGAATAAGAGAAACTAGTGATGTAGTGGAAAAAATTGGTGTAGATAAGAGTTTGGAAGCTAAAAACAACGCCGATTTAGTAATATTAGTTATTAATAATAATGAAGAATTAGACGAAGAAGACAAAAAATTATTAGCATCAGCTGATGAAAATACAATAATATTTGTTAATAAAAGTGATTTAGATTCAAAAGTAGAACTAAATTTATCTAATTATGTTAAAGGTAATACATTATCTTTAGATGGTATTAGACCATTAAAAGAAGCAATAATTAGTAAATTTTCACTAGATAAAATAATGAATAAAGATATGACTTATGTATCTAATTTAAGACAAATTGATTTAATTAAGAAAGCAATTATGGCAATTAATAGTGCCATTGAAGATGTAGATAATAACGTTGAAATAGACTTAATTGAAATAAATATAAAGAACGCCTGGGAATTATTAGGTGAAGTAACAGGAAAAGTATACACAGATGAGATAGTAGATACAATCTTCAGCAACTTCTGCTTAGGAAAATAGGTGATTAGCATGTATAAGATTATAGTAGTAGGTGGAGGCCATGCTGGCTGTGAAGCAGCTCATATAGCAGCCAAAATGGGCATGAAAACACTATTAATTACAATGAATATAAAAAATATTGCAGATATGCCATGTAATCCATCAATTGGTGGGACAGCAAAAGGTGTAATAGTTAGAGAAGTAGATGCTTTAGGTGGTTTAATGGGACGCGTTGCTGATATATCTCATTTTCAAATAAAGATGCTTAACTCATCAAAAGGCCCAGCAGTACGTTGTTTACGTGCTCAAGCGGACAAAGTAACATATCCAAAGAATATGTTAAAAGAATTAAATAATACCGAAAATCTTGAAATAAAAGAAGGAAAAGTAGAAGATTTAATAATAGAAAATAAGGTTGTTAAGGGTGTAATACTAGATAATGGTGAAAAAATAGAATCAGAAGCTGTTATTTTAACTACAGGAACATATACAAAAGCTAATATTCTAGTAGGTTCAAAATCAACTCCAAGTGGACCACATGGAGAAGATAGATCTAACTATTTATCTGATAATTTAAAGAAAAATGGTATAGATATAATTAGATTAAAAACAGGAACACCACAAAGAATTGAGGCAAGTTCAATAGATTTTTCAGTTCTTCAAGAAGAAAAAGGAGATGATGAAGCACATACTTTCTCATTTGACCTAAAACCTAGTTATGATCCAACGAAACAGAGAAGTTGCTACCTAGTTTATACAAATGAAAATACTCATAACATAATAAGAGAAAATCTTAGTAAAAGTGCAATGTATGGAGGATATGCAACAGGTGTAGGTCCTAGATATTGTCCTTCTATTGAGGATAAAATTGTTAGATTTAGTGACAAAGAAAGACATCAATTGTTTTTAGAACCAGAAAGCGATTATTATAATGATTGGTACTTACAAGGATTTTCTACGTCAATGCCAGAAGATGTACAAGAAAAGATGGTACATTCACTACACGGATTAGAGAATGCCATTATCAATAAATATGCTTATGCAATAGAGTATGATGCGATTAATCCATTACAAATAAAACCAACCGAAGAAAACAAAATAATAGAAAATTTATTTACTGCAGGACAAATAAATGGAACATCAGGTTATGAAGAAGCAGCAGGGCAGGGGATAATTGCAGGTATTAATGCAGCGTTAAAACTGCAAGGAAAAGAGCCGTTTATTTTAAAGAGAAATGAAGCATATATTGGCGTATTATTGGATGATTTAGTTACAAAGGGAACTATTGAACCATATAGAATGCTTACTTCACGAGCTGAATTTAGATTAATACTTAGACATGATAATGCCGATTTACGTTTAAGAGAATATGCTCATGAATTAGGAACAATTTCAGAAGAACAATATGCAAGATTTACAAAGAAAAAAGAAGATATAGTAGAATTAAAGGAATATTTAACAAATACTAAAGTAGAAATAAATGATGAAACAAGAAAAATATTTGAAGAAAATAACATTGAAATACCTACAACAAATATGAAAGCTTTAGATTTACTAAAAAGGCCAGAAATTAATTCAAAATTCTTAAGTAAATTAATAGATATACCATATTCAAAAGAAGTAATAGAACAAGTAGAAATATCTACAAAATATGCTGGATATATTGAAAAATCATATCAACAAGCTGAAAAACTAAAGAAATTGGAAGAAAAGATAATTCCAGAAGACATTGATTATAAGAAGATAATAAATCTAGCAAGTGAAGCAAGACAAAAACTAGAAAAAGTTAGACCAAGAACAATAGCACAAGCATCTAGAATAAGTGGAGTTAATCCATCAGATATTTCTGTTCTAGCAGTTTATTTAAAAAAGGAGTATAACAAATGAGTTTTGAAGAATTTAAAGAATTATTAAAATCTTTAAATATAGAACTAACTTTTAATCAATATAATATGTTAGAAAAATATAAAGATTTTCTAATTGAATATAATAAACACACAAATTTAACTACCATTAAAGAAGCAAAAGACATATATTTAAAGCACTTCTATGATTCTTTAACTATTACAAAAGTAATTGATCTTACAAAAGAAACCACTTTATTAGATATAGGTACAGGAGCTGGATTTCCGGGAATGGTATTAAAAATATTCTATCCTAATTTAAAAGTAACATTATTAGATTCTAATAATAAAAAAACAACCTTTTTAAAAGAATTGAGCAAAATATTAGAAATAGATGATATTGAAATCATAAATGATAGGGCAGAAGAACTAACTAAAGATAGAATAAATACATATGATGTTGTTACAGCAAGAGCAGTTTCAAATATGCGTGTATTAACAGAAGTATCAATGCCATTAGTAAAGAAAAATGGATATTTAATAGCTTTAAAAGGCGGAAATACTGAAGAATTAGCTGAAGCGGCAAGAACAATTAATAAATTGAATTTAACAATAGAAAAAGAAGAGAATTTTAAATTACCTATTGAGGAAAGCAATAGGACGATAATAAAATTGAAAAAGAATAATTTAAGTGATTTAACAAAATTAAGAAATTACAGTCAAATTGTAAAAAAATCATTATAATATGGTAAAATATATGTCGTAGGAAGATGAAAATGAAAGAAAAAATCATTAATTTTTTTAGAGAAAATATCGTATTTATCATAATTATTATAGCTATTATACTAACAAGACTATTTATTGTTTCTCCAGTAAGAGTATCTGGAACAAGTATGTATCCAACTCTTAAAAATGGAGATATTATGTTATTGAATAAAACAACAAAGAATATAAAAAGATATGAAGTTGTAGTAGTTTCAAAAAAATTTAAGGGAGACGAACTTATAAAAAGAGTAATTGGTCTTCCTGGAGATACAGTAGAAGTCAAAAATGGCAAAGTTTATGTAAATGATAAAAAAATAGATGACAAGTTTGCAAACGGAACAACAAAAGACTTTGAAAAAATTACTTTATCTAAAGAAAAAGATGAATATTTTGTCATGGGAGATAATCGTGGTGTATCACTAGATAGTAGAATATTAGGTCCAGTAAGTGGTAAGTATATAAAAGGAACATCAAATATTCGTCTATTTCCTTTTAATAAAATTGGAAACACATTAAAAAAATAATTTGTTAATTCAAATTATTTTTTTATTTAAACAGACTATTTATTTGATCAACAAATTCTCTTACATGATTTATATCAGCAAGAAATTTTTCTTTTTCTGTTTCATAATCAATAGGTTCAAAGAAATTAATAAATTTTTTGGTTTTATCTTTATTAAAACCTATATGAATTCTATTTTCAATTAAGCATATAATAAATCTAGCTTTAGTTTTTTCATCAAAATCATTTACTATTTTTACTAAATCGGTATTTAAGAACGCGTTTCCAATTTCCTGACTTTTAGCAAATAAATCATAATGTTTAGCAAATGCTTCATCTTTGGCAACAACCTTTTTATATATTTTATTACCAGTAGAATCAGGCTGAATTTCTTTAATGCCAAACCACTTATCTGCAAGATATAAATTTTCATTAACGGAATGGTCTAATTGAAAAACATACCATTGACCTTTAAAATACGTAATTCTACTTTGCAATTCTTTATTTTCGTCTTCAACTAGAACATCTGCACAAGCAAAAGTTGTATTATCATATTTAGCACAAAGATAATTTCTTGATTTATAAATATTTCCCTTAAATAACACATTTGTCCCAAAAACAACTTCTTGATCCATTCCCATATCAGGTCTGTTAACTACATCACGAAAAGTTTTCTTTAAACAAATATCTTCCATATTAGATTCATAAAGTTTTTTATATTGTTCAAATTGTATTTTGAGAATAAAAAACACAATGAGCCCAGAGACAAGAAGATATACGATTATATCATATTGAAAAACAATAATATAGAATATAGAACCCGCAACCATTATTCCAATAAGAATTAAAAATAATTGATAAAATTTTTTTCTTTTATGTTCAATTTCAGCAAACTTTTCTTCTAATGAAGCAGCATCAGATGCTGATAATGAAGTCCCATTGTCTAAAGACTCAATTTCTTCTACATTAGTTTGATTGTTTGTATTATTATCATTATTCATAATATCCACATCCTAAAAAATTATAACATATATAATAATATAAAAATAGAACTTTAAGACAATAATTGTAAATGATATAATTACATAGAAGATATAAATAAATGTAAAATAACATATGTGATAACATATGTTACTATGTAAGTAATAATCAATAATTTTACTATTTTTTTAATTTAGAAGTTTACAAATTTTAAAAATAACAAATAATATGTTATAATCATCCATACGAAAGGGGATTTATTATGTTTGCATTAAATATAATTGATTCTATTGGAAGTTCATATAATACTATGTTAATAGTTAATTCCATACTAGGAATTATTATATTTATTATGCTTTCATTTAAACCTATATATTATATAATTGGTTTTTTCTTTACTAGAAAGTTTAAACCAGCTAAAAAACAGCATAAGTATGGAATAGCAATAGCAGCCCGCAATGAAGAAAAAGTAATAGGTCATTTATTAGATAGCATTAAAAAACAAGACTATCCCCAAGACTTGCTAACAATATTTGTTGTCGCGGACAATTGTAATGATAAAACAGCTGAAATAGCAAAGAAAAAGGGAGCAATAGTTTATGAGAGATTTGATAATGATCATAGAACTAAAGGATATGCTCTAGAATATTTATTTGATAATATTGAAAAAGACTATAAAAGAGATTCATTTGATGGATTCTTCATATTTGATGCAGATAACTTACTAAAGAAGAACTATATTACAAAAATGAATGATGCATTTGATTCGGGCGTAAAAATAGTTACTTCTTATCGAAACACCAAAAACTTTGATGAAAATTGGATAGCATCAACATATGCTATTCACTGGCTAAGATCTATTAGAATGAACCATAGGCCAAGAAGTTTCATGCATTTAGCAACCAATATTCAAGGAACAGGATTCTTATTTGCACCAGAATTAATTAAAAATGGATGGCATTATACTTCTCTAACAGAAGATAGAGCATTTACTGCTGATGCTGTAGTTCAAGGATATGAAATATCATATCAGGATGAAGCTGAATTCTATGATGAACAACCAACTGATATAAAAATAATGCTTAGACAAAGACTAAGATGGTCAAGAGGCCATTTATTAGCCTTTGTAGAGACAGGCCCAAAACTTTTTGCAAATATCTTCCTAGGAAAACTATTAATAAAGAATAAGCAAAACGTTAAAGAAAAACTATCAAAAAGAATAATTGAATCAATAAGACACAGATGGGCATCATTTGATACTTTTGCCCAACTATTACCATATGTAGTATTAAATGTTTTAAGATGGCTACTTACATTTGTAATAGTATATACTTGTTTCTGTTATACAAATGGATTCTCAAGTGAATATATCTATGAACATGGCAATTGGATTATAAAAATATGTTCTCTAATCTTTGGAAAACTATCATTTACTATTGAACCAGGAACAAGAGCACTATGGTATTCGCTCTTAACCACTCTTATTATTAGAGTTATCTATAGAATAGGGGTATATATTGCTAATATGGCTATAGCTATATATGTATTCTTAACCGAAGGAAAAAGAATAAAGAAAATTAACATAAAGAAAAAAATATTATATATACTTACATGGCCAACATATGATGCAATATGGAGACTAACAATGTATGTGGCTTTATTTAAAAAAGTCGACTGGAAGCCAGTCCCACATAATAGTGCAATAACAATAGAACAAATAGAAAATTAGTATATTTAATGATATACTTAAAATGAAATTTAAGGTTGTGAAATAATGATAAAAGATATTTTGTTATTTTTAGGAAATCTCTACCCATATTTAAAAAAATATAACACAATAATTGGTTTATTTTTAACATATGCTTTATTTTATAAAAATATATATAAAATTATAGGATTATTCTTAACAAGAAAATTTAAGCCTGCAAAAAAACAACATAAATATGGAATAGTAATATCTGCAAGAAATGAAAAAAATGTAATAGGAAACTTATTGGATAGCATAAAAAAACAAGATTATCCTCAAGATTTACTAACTGTATTTGTTGTTGCAGACAATTGTACAGATAATACTGCTGAGATTGCTCGAAAAAAAGGAGC
>JAEEKZ010000037.1 GCA_016288635.1 Caryophanales bacterium | reverse complement strand
CAATTCCTTCATAGCTTGAGATCCTGGCTGAGGATAATCAATACTTCCTTCTTCTAATGCCCATTTAACCTCAGAAACAAATTTACCTTCTTTAACATATATAACATCCGGAATATATTCCATTCCAATCAAAAATTCAACAAGCTCTTTAACTTCGTCAATGTTATCAACACTATAATAATAAAGTTCTTTAACAGAAGTTTTATCATATGCACTTAATAATGTCTCAACAACAAATCTACTATTATAGTCTTTAGCATTGCCTAAAAATATAATTCCTGATTTAAAAGTTTTCAATCCATCAGCATCTAAATATTTAATTTCTTTTTCATTATTAATTGATACTTCTTTTTTTAAATTATCAATTTCAACATTATTATATTTTTCGTATTCCTCTTTAAACTTATTAACTGGTTTATTTTGCTCCCCTTTATTATTCAATAAAAACAAACACACAATAATTCCAATAATTAATATAAATATAATTCCGAAAATAATCTTTTTCTTCATTTTACCCACCATCCACTGAAAAAATAATAGCATATTGCCAAAAAATATGCAAAAAAAATTGCAAATTAAAAAATTCTTTGATATAATCTATTCGTTCACGGCGGAGTAGCTCAGTTGGCTAGAGCATCCGGTTCATACCCGGCAGGTCGAGAGTTCGAATCTCCCCTCCGCTACCAATAAAAAATTAACGGACTTATATCCGTTTTTTTGTTAAAAAAAATAAAAAGTCATTTACATGACTTTTTATTTATGAGTAGGTTTTCTTTTTCTAACTCTACCTTTGTAGATTCTAACCTTAATTGCAACAGCTCCACGTTCCTTTTCCATTTCGGGAGTATAAAACTTTCTAATTTCAGACTCAACTATTTCTGCAGTTTCTCTTCCTTCGAAACCTGTATCTTTTTTAGGTAAAGCATCATATAATTGAGTAAAATCTTCAAATTCAATCTTGTCTAAAATTTCAAGCATTATGCTATCTGTTGGAATAATTCCTGCTTCCCTTTCCTCTGGAGTTGGTTCTCTTCTTAAACAAATAAAGTCACCAACCTTCATCGCTTTTCTTCTCTCATCGTTAGTTCTTGCCTCATAAATTTTCTCGCCTTTAACTACCAAATCATAATATTCTGGTCTAATAACCATATCATGAATTGGTCTTTCTCCGTCTGACATATACCGCTACCTCCTAAGGATGTATTATAAAGTAGCGAAACAAATAACACAACAAGTAATTAAAAATAAAAATGATTTTTTATTTTATGATATAATCTAATTATGAAAGAGGTTCTATATGAAAAAAGAAAGTTTTTTTGATAAAATTAAAT
This sequence comes from Caryophanales bacterium, assembly GCA_016288635.1. Lineage (GTDB taxonomy): Bacteria > Bacillota_I > Bacilli_A > RF39 > UBA660 > JAEEKZ01. The sequence continues at coordinate 12,804 of JAEEKZ010000037.1, read as the reverse complement.
CAAAATTAAAAATCGTTGCATTTATTTTACTAATTATATTTGCTCTTATTGGAATTAAGCAAATTATTCCTAAAAATGAGAAAATTGATGTTGTCTTTATTACCAATCAATTGCAAAAATCAAGTGATTTAACATCAGCACAAGTTAAGATGACCGGAGTATTTAATTATGTTGACGATGGAATTGCCGTAATTAATAAACAAAACTTTATTATGGTTTATGAGGCAACTGTTAATGCCGGAATAGATTTAAAACAAGCTAAAGTTAAACCAAATATATTAACCAAAAAAGTTGTTGTAGAAATACCAAAAGCATCCGTACTAAGTGTTGATGTTGATACAGAAAATATTAAATATTATAACGAATCATTTACCCTATTTAATTTCAACAAAAAAGAAGATGCTAATAAAGCAATTGCTCTAGCAAAAAAAGAAGCTGCAAATAAAGCCCCAGAAATTGGTGTAATAGAATTAGCGGATTCTCATGCTGAGGCAATTATTACAGGTATAATTGAACCATTAGTTCCAGACGATTATAAAATTGAAGTAATAAAAAAATAGATAATATCAATTATCTATTTTTTTGTTTCAAAATAATAAACTGTAATTGGATCTATTAATTCCAATATACCATGTATTAAGAAGAAATAACCTAATACAATTAATTGAACATCAGCTGTATAAGATAGGCTTAATGTTGTAATAATACCAACTAGAATAAATAATCCTAAAGTAATGATTCTTAATACCCATATCTTACTATTTCTATCATGATAGTAATCACTCTTTTTTAATTTAATTAAACTCATCATTATAATCCATGAAAATAATGATAACGCCAAATTCCAAGGCTTCTCAGATATTTTTAACACTAGAGCAATTACTATTGCGATAACACAAGCAATCGTTGTGAGTAATCCTTCTATATCTCCGTTTTTAATTGTTAAAACATATTGGTATAAATTAATAACAGCATATGCAATTAATACAACTAGAAATGCAACTTTAACATTTACTATATCTAAAATTGGTAATATTATTAAACCACATCCTAGAACAATTAATAGGCAAGCAGTAACTAAATCTACGATTTGTTTTTTCTTCATAACAACACCTCTTTACAACCAAATTATATAACAAAAATATATAATATTACAATTCTTTTATTTCTCTTCTTAGTTTTAATGTTTTACTTTCAACACAACATCTTTGAACCAAGAATAAAATTGCAATTAAATTCATTGTAAAGCTACCACCATATGATAAGAATGGTAAAGGAACTCCTGTTAAAGGAATTAAAGCTAATACACCCAGAATATTAATAACAACATGCAAAGAAATATACCAATATGCGCCATATCCAATCAAACCACAATGAATATTTTCACCACGTTTTGCAATATTTCTAATTCTAAATAATAGAACTAAATACATTAAAATAACAAGTACACCAGCAACTAATCCTAGTTCTTCAACAATAATCGGGAAAATAAAATCTGTATGACTTTCTGGTAAATACAATCTCTTTTGAGTAGAATTATTTAAGCCTACCCCTGTTAACCCACCTGAAGACATAGCTATTAAACCATTACAAACTTGATATCCAGTTTTCTCAGTATATCTATCACACGGATTAGCAAAATTGAATCTATCCATTTGGCCTTTTGTGAGTAAACTCTTGCCAGATAATGTTAATACCAATAAACCTATACTACCTATAAAAACCAGTATAGAAAAAACCCGAACTACATCCAAAAAGTTCTTCTTTATATATGGAACATTTATAAATATTAAGAATGACATTGCTAATATAATTAAAGCGGATCCCATATCTGGTTGCTTATAAACTACATATGCTATAGCAAAAGAAATAATAAGTGGTATGAAGTACCAAAATAATCCTTTTATCTTATTTCTTTCTAATCCTTCATAAAAGAATGCATAAAATACTATTATCGCAGTTTTAGCAAACTCTGTTGGCTGAATACTAAACATTCCTAAATCATACCAGCTTTGTGCATTACCTTTAACAGATCCATATATATATAAACCAAATAATAAAACTATAATTAATAATAAATATGGGACTATAAGAATCCTATACCATTCAACAGGGACTTTTACTAATATAAATCCAGCGATACAACCCGCTATAATAAATATTACTTGTCGAGTAAAAAAATAATATTCAGGAACTCTATAGCGGAGTACTGTTGATACACTTGAAGCGCTAAAAATCATCAAAAGCCCAAACAAGCAAAATATTATAGTTACAACAAGCAAAACTTTATCAATTTTTTTAAACGCCTTACCCACTTATATTCACCCTACTACCATAATACCACAAAACATTGATTATCATTATATATTTTATGTAAACAAATGTAAAACAATGTAATATGTAAAAATAAAGAAAAATGCCCCTATTTAATAGATAAAAATTAATTAATATGTTATAATCTTACCGAAATCGAGGTGTAAACACATGAAAAAGTTACCTAAAATAGAAATACTAGATGAAAAAGAAAAAATATTACACACTGTTAGTAAAGATGTAACATTTCCCCTTAGTGATGAAGATAAGCAAAAATTACAGGACATGGTAACATATCTAGAATTATCACAAGACGATAAATATATAGAAAAATATGACCTTCGTGCAGGAATGGGTTTGGCACTAGTTCAAACTGGAGATGCAAGAAGAGCGTTTGTTATAGCAAATGAAAACGATGATAAATCATTTACTGAATACATTATCATTAATCCAAAAATAATAAGCCAAAGTGAAGAAATGGTATATGTTGGTGAAGGAGAAGGCTGTTTAAGTGTTAATCGTGAGGTTGAAGGCATTGTTCCAAGACATGCACGTGTAACAGTAGAATATCAGGATTTAGACGGAAATCAAAGACAAGTTAGAGTTCGTGAAGAAATAGCAATAGCCTTTCAACATGAAATAGATCATTTAAATGGAATACTATTTCCAGACAAAATTGATCCTAAAAATCCATTCAAAAATAAAGACAAAATGCGAGAAATATAAAATACTAAGAAAAGCACTAAATAAATTGACTTTTCCCAGTATTTATGGTAAAGTTTTAAACGTAATTTAAAAAAGGAGGCAAATCATATGGCAACTAAAATGACAACAAAAAAACCTTTAACAGGATGCAGAGTATCTCATGCAGAAAATCATACAAAAATGCAACAAAAACCAAATTTACAAGTTAAAAAAATAAATGGTGTAAAAGTTAGAATTTCTTCAAGAGAAGCAAGAACATTAAATAAAAAAGCTGCTTAATTAAGCAGCTTATTTTATTTCTTATTTCTTGGATGTGTTTTTAAATATACTTCTCTAATTCTTTCATTAGTAACATGAGTATATATTTCTGTAGTCGCTAAAGATTCATGTCCAAGCAATTCTTGAACAGTTCTTATATCTGCACCATTATTAAGTAAATGGGTTGCAAAAGTATGTCTTAAAGAGTGGATACTTATTTTATGTTTAAAAGCTATTTTTTTAATAACATCTTTTAACACGTTTTCTATACCCTCTTCATGCAACTTATCTCCAAAGTGATTAATAAATAAATAATCACTATTTTTTTTCCCCAAAAGATTGTCTCTAGGTCCATTTAAGTAATTATCTAAACATTCTTGAGCAACACTACCGTAATAAAGAATTCGCTCTTTAGACCCTTTACCCATTACTTTTATTGTTCTTTCGTGCATATTAATATCATTTACTTTAACACTGGCACATTCAGATAATCGCATACCAGTTGAATAAATAAGTTCTAGTAATAGTCTGTTACGTACGCCCAAGTCTGTTGAAACATCTATCGATTCAAATAATTCATCTACTTCTTGATTACTTAAAAAATTAGGCAATTTCTTATCTATTTTTGGATTAGATATATAATTAAACACATTATCATCAATTACTTTTATTTCTCTTAAATAATTATAAAATCCTCTTAAACTACTTAACTTTCTAGCAATTGATTTATTAGTTAATTTAAACTCGTCTAAAAATTTAAGATAATCCCTAACATGATCTTTATCTATCTTAATAAAATTCAATTTATATTTATCGACAAATTGACTAAATTGCTCAACATCACCAATATAACTATTAATTGTCTTTTGAGAATATCCCAATTCTTTATCAAGATATTCTTTATATGAATCTATATAACTTTTCATTATCTATGCGATGATTTTGGTCTGTAAAATTTAGCCATACGCGCCTTTTTTTCTTTTTTTACTGCAGCAATTCTAGTTTCTAGTTCCCTAATTTTTTGTTCTTCATTTGCTATATCTTCTCTTAGTTCCTTGCCAATTTCATCCCTTTGTTGCCACTGAAAGAAACTATTATAATTTGCTCTTAATCCTTCAACTTCTTTTTCTCTTGCTTCTTTTTCAGCCAACAAAGAAGTTATTAATCTTTCATAATAAATTTTATAGTCATGTACTGTTGGAGCACACATTTGTAATATTTCTCTATCAGAAAATGAGCGCAATTCCTCATTATCTTGGTGTTTTTCTCTATAGTCATCCACCATCATTTGTTCTACTGCGTCTAAACTTTCTCTTGCCATAATTAACTTACCCTCCATAATAATTATATCTTAAATATTTATTTTATACAAATTCCTTCTCAAGCCTTTCCTTTAAAGTAGTTTTTCTCTCACTAGAATATCTATTTAATACACCCTGATAAAATACACTAGCATCACCCACTAAAATTAAACTTTTCTTAGCTCTTGATACGGCAGTATATATTAACTTATTATATAACATGTAAAAGAACTCTTTACATATAGGCATAACAACATGATCAAACTCACTACCTTGAGATTTATGAACAGACATTGCATATGCATGTTTAATATTAATTAACGTTTTTCTATCATAATCCACTACATTACCATCAAAATTAATTGAAACTATTTCCTTTTTTCTTGGCTTAGTTAAAATACTTATACCCTCAATATAACCGATATCGCCATTATATACGTTATTATCAGGATCATTAACTAGTTGAAGAACTTTATCTCCTTCACGATAAGTAACATCCCCTATTATTAATTCATCTCTTTCGTCTCTAGCAGGATTATATATCTCTTGTAATATTTTATTTAAATTATCTATTCCGTTATCTCCTTTATAAATAGGAACTAAGACCTGTAAAGATGATTCATCAATATTCTTTCTTTTAGCAATATTTATAATATCTTCTATTTTTTTATGAACCGATTTTGAATCACATCTAATAAAATTATAATCATCTTTTTTATCTAAATATTCTTCCTGTAAATCGCATTCTTTTATTTCTTTTGCTAAATAAGGAATGTAAGAATTCTCACTTTGACGATAAATTCTTGTCAATGGAATATATGTAAATAAATCTGTTTTAATTAAATCATTTAAAACCAATCCAGGACCTACAGATGGTAATTGGAAAGAATCTCCAACAAGAACTAATCTAACACCTTTAGATAAGGCTTTTAATAATGAATTAAACAATAATATATCAACCATACTTGCTTCATCAACAATAACTAATTTTTGCATTGTTTTATTATATTCATTATATATAAACTCATCAGTCTCTTTATGCCATTTTAAGTACCTATGGATAGTAGAAGCAGGAAGCCCTGTAGATTGACTCATCTTCTTGCTAGCACGTCCTGTAGGGGCTATTAAAGCAATATTTTCAGCTATATCAGTTGGAGATAACTTAAATGCATCTATATACAGTCTAACAATAGCATTTATGATAGTTGTTTTACCTGTTCCTGGTCCGCCAGAAACAATAGATACATTACTTCTTATAGCTTCTTTGATTGCTTTCTTTTGTAATTCATCATATTCAATTCCTAAAGCTTGTTCTAGCACTTCAATCTTTTCATCAACATTCTTTAAATCTTTAATTTTATTGTTACTAATTATTCTTAAATTTTTAGCAATAGATATTTCCGCTTCATAATATTCAACTAAATATATTCTTGATTCTTCAATAACAATTTTATTATTTTGAAGTAATATATCAATTATATCTGTTAGTTCTTCTTCACCTAATTTAATGTTATACATAACTGCTAAACAATTATATAGTTCTTCTTTTGTAGAATAAGTATTTCCAGTTTGAAAAGCATTATCTTCAAGAGCTTGTAAAGTACACGCAAATATTCTATCTTCAGAATATGGATCATGATTTCTAACATATACATTATCTACTTTAGGAAAATCAATAACGCTTTTTATTTCATAAAATTCATTATCTAAAATATATTCAGAATCATCTTTATATTTTTGAAAAATTCTTGAAGATTCTTCAACACTAAATCCCATTTCTTGCATTCTTAAAATAACTTCATCATTTTTATCAAAATTAAGAATTGATCTATATATTCTATTAATTCTATCAGGTGTAATACCATCAATAAGTTCTAAATTTTCTTTATTTTCTTTAATAATATTTAACGCATCATCACCAAATTTATCAACAATTTTTTTGGCAGTTGCTTCCCCACATCCTTCAACAAAAGAAACTAAAAACTCGTATACAGATTCTTTTGTATTAGGCTTAATATAACAGTATTTTTTAAAAGAAAACTGTTCTTTACCATATTTAGCATTTTCTTCAAATTCACCGGTTAATTCTAATAACGCACCAAGTCTTAAATCAAAAATATTTCCTACAGCTGTAATGGATTTGCCAGATATTTTAGTCTTATCAGCTTCATTTTCATCTACAATTTCTTTCACACGAAAAAGAAAAACAGAATATCCGCTTTCTCCTTGATATATTACTTTAGTTATTTTTCCATTAAGCGTCATAGAACTCTCCTTTAATAACTACATCATATATTTCATTTATATTGTATTTACCATCTAGACATAATTTTAACATATTACTTGTATGTCCGATATATTTGCCATTCTTTTCTTCTTCGATTAAAACACCAAGTTTATTACCAATAAACTTATCATAATATTCTTTTTCTAATTCGGTAGAAACCTGAATTAATTTATTAGATCGAATTTTTTTATCTTCCTCTTTAACATGTTCAGGCATTTTTGAGGCAACAGTTCCTTCCCTTTTTGAATATGGAAAAACATGTATCTTACTAAATCTAATCTTTTCACAAGTATCTATTGTTGTATTAAATAATTCCTCTGTTTCATATGGATGACCCACAATAACATCTGTAGAAATAGATATATCAGGTCTAATACTTCTTATCTTATTAATTACATCAAAATAATAATCTAAATCATATTTACGATTCATTCTCTTTAAAATTTCATTACTACCAGCCTGTAAAGGAATATGTAAATGGTTACATAACTTGTCACATCTTTTTAACAAGTCATAAAACTTGTCATTATTTATTTCTGTAATCTCAATTGATGATAATCTAATTCTTTCTAATCCATTAATTTCAGACAATCCCCAAATAACATCGACGATATCTTTACCTTTACTTTTATATGATCCAGTATGAATACCTGTTAATACTATCTCTTTATGACCATTCTTAACTAAATTCTTACTTTCGTTTATTACTTCATCATAATCTTTGCATCTAAGATTGCCCCTTAAATAAGGAATTATGCAATATGAGCAATAATTATTACATCCATCCTGTATCTTAACAAATGCTCTAACATTACTAAATTTATCAATTTCCATTGTTTCAAATTCTTCATGTTGCATATCATTTTTAACTTTATCAATTAAATGTTTATTATTTATTTCTTCCTTAATTAAATCAACTATTTTAGACTTATTAGTATTACCTAGAAGCACATCTATATCTAAGTTTTCAAACTTCGTTTTATCATTTTGAACAGAACATCCACACACAACAAAAATAGCGTTAGGGTCTTCTCTTTTCAATCTTCTAACCATTTTTAAACACTTTGAATCCGCAACATTAGTAACGCTACATGTATTCACTATTACTATATCTACATTGTTATCACTTTCTATAAATCCCTCTTTAAGCATTTTTTCTTTAATAACTGTAGATTCATATGCATTAACCTTACAACCTAATGTAACAATCTTAAATTTCATGTTAATCACCTTTGAATAATTCTTTCTTATAATAGCAAATGTTCATTTAAAAGTCCACAACGAAAATATAACAAAAAAAGAAAGCATTAAATGCTTTCTTTATTATTCAGTTTCTTCTAAGATATCGTATACATTATTAGAATCTGTTGTTTCTTCAATGTCATCCATTAAGCTATCTTCTAATACTTCAGTAGGATCATCGTTTAACAATTCTTTTTGTAATTCAATATCTAGATCACTATATTGTCTAGCACCTGTTCCAGCAGGAATTAACTTACCAATGATAACATTTTCTTTTAATCCCTTCAAGTAGTCTACTTTACCTCTTATAGCGGCATCAGTTAATACTCTTGTAGTTTCTTGGAATGATGCTGCAGATAAGAATGAATCAGTTTCAAGTGAAGACTTAGTAATACCTAACATAATAGGATTTCCTTTAGCAGTTACTCCACCATTTAAGATAACTGGTTTATTCTTTTCAGTAAAGTCGTGTAGAGAAACAGTTAATCCTTCTACAAAATCAGTATCTCCTGCATCAGTAATACGAACTTTATTGATCATTCTCTTAACAATAATTTCAATATGTTTATCAGAAATATCAACACCTTGTAATTTATATACAGCTTGAACTTCTTTCAAAATATATTCTTCTGCTTTAAGTGGGTTAGTTACAGCAAGTAATTCTTTTGGTGAAATAACACCTTCAGTTAATTTATCACCAGCTTCAACCATATCACCTTCAGCAACTCTTAATCTCATGTTGTAGTTTGTAGTTACTACAGCTACATTACCAGCTTCATTTTCGATAGCAATATCATATTTTCCATTGCTTTCTTTAATACCGATGATTTTACCAGTAATTTCCGCGATAGCAGCTTTAGCTTTTGGAACACGAGCTTCGAATAACTCTTCTACTCTTGGAAGACCTTGAGTAATATCGGCGTCTCCACCATGGGCAACACCACCTGAGTGGAATGTTCTCATTGTTAATTGTGTACCAGGTTCACCAATTGATTGAGCAGCCATAATACCTACAGCCTCACCCTTCTCAACTAAGTTACCTGTAGCAAGGTTTCTACCATAACATTTTTGACATACGCCTTGTTCACACTTACAAGTTAAGACACTTCTTATTTCTACTTTCTTAATTCCAGCAGCCTTTATTTTCTTAACAATGTTTTCAGTAATCATTTCACCTGATTCAAGAATAGTTTCTTTAGTTTCAGGATTAATAATTTTCTTACTAGCAAATCTACCTAAAATTCTTTCTTCCAATGATTCAATTACAGAACCATCTTTATCATTTAATAAATCATATGCCATAACACCATTAACAGCACCACAGTCATAATCCTTAACAATAATGTCTTGAACAACATCTACTAAACGTCTAGTTAAGTATCCTGAGTCAGCAGTTCTTAATGCTGTATCTGCAGAACCTTTTCTTGATCCGTGTGTAGATAAGAAGAATTCAGATACGTTCAAACCTTCCATGAAACATGAAGTAATTGGAATTTCAACAGTTGAACCATCAGGTTTAGCCATTAATCCACGCATACCAGATAATTGTGTAAAGTTTGAAATGTTACCACGAGCACCACAGTTCATCATCATGAAGATTGGGTTTTGGTAATTTCCTGCAGATATAGCAGCCAAGTCATTCTTAACCTCATCTGTTGCACCATTCCAAATATTACATACAGATTCATATCTTTCTTCTTCAGTAATTAAACCTCTTTGATATTTCTTATTAACACTATCAACTTTTTCTTGAGCTCTCTCAATTATTTCACTCTTCTTATCACTTCTTACGATATCAGATATTGATACAGTAACACCAGCAACTGTTGAGTATTTGAAACCTTGATCTTTTAATTTATCAAGCATAATTGAAGTCTCAGTTGTTTTGTATAATTTGAAGATTTGAGCAATTATTTTCTCTAAATCTTTTTTAACAAATGGTTTAACTAAGTCCATTTTAGCTACTTCTTCAGGGAAGTTAGTTCCCATTGGTAAGAAATATTTATCAGGAGTCATTCCTTCAATATTATCTTTTGTAGCTTCATTTAGATATGGGAATGTATCAGGTAAAATTTCATTAAATTTAATTTTACCAACAGTTGTTACAAGATAATCATTCATATGATCCATCATGAACACTTTATGTTTAAATGATTTAACAGGTAATACAATTCTTGTATGTAGTGTTAATTCTTTTCTTTCATAAGCCATTAATGCTTCTTCTGGACTCTTATAAGCATGTCCTTCATAAGGAAGTCCTGCTTCTTCAAGAGTTAAATAACAGTTACCTAATACCATATCTTGTGATGGTGTAACAATTGGTTTTCCATCCTTAGGATTTAAAATGTTATTAGCACCTAACATCAATAATCTAGCTTCAGCTTTTGCTTCTTCTGATAATGGTACGTGAACAGCCATCTGGTCACCATCGAAGTCTGCATTAAATGCTGTACATACTAATGGATGAAGTCTAATAGCTTTACCACCAACTAGTTTAGGTTCAAATGCTTGAATACCTAATCTATGTAGTGTAGGAGCTCTGTTTAACATAACTGGATATTCAGTAATAACTTCTTCAACAATATCCCAAACAGCTTCATCTCTATTTTCAATTAATTTTTTAGCTCCCTTAATATTATGTGATAATCCTTTTTCAACGATACCATTAATAATATGTGGTTTAAATAACTCAATAGCCATTTCTTTTGGTAAACCACATTGATACATCTTCAAATTTGGTCCAACAACGATAACACTACGACCTGAGTAGTCTACACGTTTACCAAGTAAGTTTTGACGGAATCTACCTTGTTTACCTTTTAGCATACTAGCTAAACTCTTTAATGGTCTATTTGATGCAGCAGTAACACTTCTTCCTCTTCTTCCATTATCGAATAATGAGTCAACAGCTTCCTGTAACATACGTTTTTCGTTTTGAATAATGATGCTTGGAGAACCAATTTCTATCAATTTCTTCAAACGATTATTTCTATTAATAATTCTTCTATATAAGTCATTTAAATCTGAAGTAGCAAATCTACCACCATCAAGTTGAATCATTGGTCTTAATTCAGGTGGAATAACTGGAATAACATCAAGAATCATCCATTCAGGTTTATTATTAGATTCTTGGAATGCCACTAATACATCCAATCTCTTAACTAAACGAACTCTCTTTTGACCAGTAGCTCCTTCAAGTTCTTTTCTAACACTTTCTACTTCTTTATCAATATCTACTTCTTTTAATAATTCCTTAATAGCTTCAGCACCCATGCCAGCCTTAAAAGTATTACCATATTTTTCATAGTAAGCACGATATTCAGAATCAGATAATGTTTGTTTCTTATCTAGAGGTGCCTTTCCTGGATCAATTACTACATATGATACGAAATATAATACTTCTTCCAAATCTCTTGGAGACATATCTAGTACTAATCCCATTTTAGAAGGAACACCTTTAAAGAACCAGATGTGAGAACATGGTGCAGCAAGTTCGATATGACCCATTCTTTCACGTCTTACAGAACTCTTTGTAATTTCTACACCACATTTATCACAAACTACATTCTTAAATTTTAATCTTTTATATTTACCACAACTACAAGCGTAGTCTTTAGTAGGTCCAAAAATTTTCTCGCAGAATAATCCGTCTCTTTCTGGCTTTAATGTACGATAGTTAATAGTTTCAGGCTTCTTAACCTCGCCATAACTCCATGAACGAATCTTTTCAGGAGAAGCAATGCTTATTTTTAATCCTTTAAATTTATTAACATTTATCATAATTTTTCACCTACTCCCCTTCTTCTTCAAATGCTTCATCGCCTGGGAATTCTAAATCATCCAAGTCGACGTCTTCGTCTTCATCAGCATCTCCAGGGAACTCTTCATCCTCTGGTTCTAATGATTCCACTTCATCATTTCCATAAGTAGCAGCATTGTTTTCATCATTAGGAGTAATTCCTAAGTCCTTATTATCAAGTTCACTGATTCTAAATGCCGTATCATCAGCATCTTCTTCTTCAACATCTTTAAACTCAACTATTTCATCGTCATTATTAACAACTTGAACATCTAAGCCTAAAGCTTGGAACTCTTTAACTAATACTCTAAATGATTCAGGAACTCCTGCTTGATTAACAACTTTACCTTTAACTAAAGATTCATAAACTTTAACACGGCCAATTATATCGTCGGCTTTTACTGTTAAAATTTCTTGAAGTACATGAGCAGCACCATAAGCATATAGTGCCCAAACTTCCATTTCACCGAATCTTTGTCCACCAAATTGAGCTTTACCACCTAATGGTTGTTGAGTAACTAATGAGTAAGGTCCAGTAGCTCTTGCATGTAACTTGTCATCAACCATATGGTGTAATTTAACCATATACATAACACCTACAGCAATTCTGTGATCAAAGTAATCTCCAGTTCTACCATCTCTTAACCACATCTTACCATCTGGGTCCATTCCTGCTTCTTTCATTTCCTCTTGAATATCAGCCCAACTAGCTGAATCAAATACAGGAGTAGCATAATGAACACCTAATTTCTTACCAGCCATACCTAAGTGTAATTCTAAAATCTGTCCAATGTTCATACGTGATGGAACACCTTGTGGATTTAACATTACATCAACTGGTCTACCATCTGGCATAATAGGCATATCTTCCTCTGGTAATACAAGTGAAATAACACCTT
>JAEEKZ010000036.1 GCA_016288635.1 Caryophanales bacterium | reverse complement strand
AGAGCACAAACTACAAATGAAATAACAAATCTAAAACCAAAAGATAACTCTCCGCCAAATAAATCCAAGCAAAACAAAGCAAAGCACAAAGCAAAAAATGTTAAGAATAACAAAATTAAGTTATATTTTAAGAAAGATGTTCTTCTAACATAACCATCAGATACTATTTTTCTCCATCCGCAGCTTAATCCTTTTGCCTCATCAGCACATTTCAGAAAGCCATCTTTAAATTCGCATTTTACAGATATATCTTCCGTCTCTTCTTTTTCAAGTAAATTATCGATAACTTTTTTCACATTAATCATAATCATACACCCTATTCTATCAATATAATATCATATAAATAAAAAAAGATAAATACTTTTATCTTTTTCTATTTTTTTAACATTTGATATATCATCAATTAATTATTATAAATTAACTTCTGCCCCTAAATGTATTACAGCATTCTATGTAGATATCTCCATAGCGTTTTGCCAATTTTTCTTCTAATGCCTTATCATCTTTTTCCCTAGCTAATCTTAATCTATTTAAGCAATCACTAAATTGTAATGCATAAAGAACAGAAACTCCTAATTTCGTATCTATCGCATTTAATTTTGTCCTCAACTCAGGATTTGATGCACATCTTTTATTTATTTCATCTTTTATTATTTCAATTTGTTGTGACATTCCATCACTGTAAGTTGAAGTTATTGATGTAGCCCACTCATAAATAGTACCAACCTGTGAGGAAATAAATAAATAATCAATTTCAACATTGCCAGATGATTTATGGCCAGTGGCTCTATCACCTGCTGAACTATCCGAACGAGATCCATCGGAATCACGACCAGATTTTCTTCTCGTTTCTGGTGGCTTGTGCTCACTAGCTTCTGAACTCATCATAAGCCCAAACTCTCTATAACGCTCTTCCGGTATAGTGATACCAAATTCTTTAAATGTATTAACAATCCATTCGAGTGAGAATTCAGTATTTTTGACTTCTGCAAGAATTCTATCAATTGCAACTTCGGCTATATCAATTTTGCCATTTCTTAAATGATTACTAACTTCTCTAATAGAAATCCAAAACCAATTTGTCCAAAAACAATCAAAGAATGAAACTCCCTTAAAAACATAACTATAAGCTAAATAGTCCTTTTGTTCTGGAGATAAACTAGCATAGTCATCTTCCAATTTTGCCATTTGTACAAGACAATCTTTTTTTGTCTTTCTCATTTTATCAATGTTTTTTAACTGTTCTATTATAGATTCGACAGCATTATTATGAGACCTATGTGAAGCTTCTCTATCCATCTCTAAATCAGTTAATCTTCCATAGGTAATACGCTTCAAACTTGCATAATTTAACACATGTCTATCGCAGCAAGACTTAATCATTTCTTCTGGATAACCATTCATTACTAAATTATTAAATTCTTTTTTTACTAAATCATATTTGCCTTCATTTAAAATTTTCGAAATATTTTTTATATGAGCTTGGCAAAAATTATATTCTAATTCATAGACTATATCATTGAATAATTTACTACCACATTTCATTTTATTTAATTTCGCACCCAATTCAGGCGAAATTTTACAACATGACTTTATTTGATTACGCAATTTAAGAAAACTAATTTCACTATTAGAATCAATACTTCTTAAACACATTGCATAAATATTCTCAAGACTATTTCTTAATTGTTCAGCAACAGCAAATACACTTCTATTCTCGCTTACTGATTCACTGCTAGAAGCAGATCTCATTTTGTAACCATTTCTCTTATCAATTCTTCTTAAAGTAAATCCACGTAAATCCATAGAATAGAAAACACTTCTAACAACATCTTCGTCATAAACTTTCAACGCTCTATTATATCGTTCATCTATTTCTTTTTGACGATCAGCCTTACTTATACTTCTATCATGAATAATATTTTTTATAGGAGCAAATAATCTTTTTACCGCAACTGCTTCAAGTTCCTTCAACAAATGCAAAGCATTACCGGTAGCAATTGACACTTTAGTTTTTGCAAGCATAGCATCAAAATCTGGTATATATTGTCTAAAATATTTAACCTGTTGTGATACTTGCTCAAGCAAAACAATATATCCGCCATCTTTTTTTCTATATCTTGAAAGCACTTCCTCAGTAGCACTAGCTATATTAGAAACTACCATTTCTTCTAATGTGTAATCACTAGGGAATACTTCTTCAGGAACAACTGGCAAAGCAATATCGTCTCTATCCAAACCTTCATCTGTACTACTACTAGAACCGGATTTTTTACCACTCTTTTTTGAAGTTTTCTTTTTCTTCTTATAAGGTTTAAGCATTTCTGGAGTAATGCCAAACTTTGAATAAAATTCCTCGACTTCCTTTTTTTCAACGTAACTTTCCTCAGACTCAATAGTTTCTAACAATAATCTAAGATCTTCTTCATTTTCTTTTTCTCCGGCCTTAGCTTGAGATAATCTTCGTGCAATTCGACCAGCGGTAATAAACGAAACTATTTTTTTATTATAAAAGCCAAGAGGCTTACCATTTACTTCAAAAGACATTAAGGTATCAAAATCAGGTGTAGATAAAGGTCCTAAATATTTATTCCATAAATCATCATAATAATTTTCTAAAGTCAAGGAATGATCTTTATAAGAATCAAGCGATTTATATATATTAATGATATTTTTAATTAATTCACCATTTCTAGAAACTATATCAGTTGGTATGTCTTTAAGCATTTTTTCTTTATAATCATCACTAGCATAATTAGCAATATCAAGATTTCTTTGATATAGCATCGTAATAAATGGAACACTATGATAAAGAATTGGATTTGCTTCTTCTAAATAAGCAAATGCCTGTGGATAACGAGATATGAATTCTAATAGAAAAGATGCGTCTTGTCTAAGTCCGTATCCAATATGTCTGATAATCCCTGGCTGTTTTTCTCCAATAGCAAAAACCAAATCAGGATAATTTAATAACTCTGGTCTTGCAAATGCGAATAACTGTGGATTACGTATAGCAGCTTCGTATATAAATTTTGGATCACCAAAATAAGGCTGTGCCATAGTCATAATCCTTGGATCAGCAGCAGCAGCATCTAAAAATGCATTAAAATCATAATACATATGTCCCACCTCGCAACATAATTATAACAAAATTATACATCAAAAAAAAGGAATTTTACAAATTCCTTTACATCTTTGTAACTTGATATAACTCGACATCAACTGAAGTTTCTTGACCGAATAAATCTATAATAATATTTAATCTATTATTTTCTGTGTCAATATTGTCAATTTTACCAACCATTCCACTAAACGGACCATCAATGATACTAACATTGTCACCTACTTTAAGATTCATATCAGCTTCAGTTCTGCTAAGTCCCATACTAGAAAGTATTTTATCAATTTCTTGAGGTAATAATGGTGTTGGTTTTGCTCCCTTACCACTTGATCCAATAAATCCTGTAACACCTGGTGTATTACGAACAATATACCAAGCTTCATCAGTCATAACCATTTCAACTAGAACATAACCAGGAAACATTTTCTTAACTTTCTCTTTTTTTACTCCATCTTTAATTTCTACTTCAGTAGTTTCAGGAATAATAACTCTATGAATATAGTCTTGCATACCCATAGATTCAGTCTTAGCTTCAAGTTTTTCTTTTACTTTAGATTCGTGACCAGAATATGTATTAACAACATACCAACGTTTTTCTTGTTTTTCGTTATCTGTTTCCATTAAATAAATACCCCTTTCAACCAAGACATAAATAAGTTAAGTAAAATAAAGAACACAACAACTATCAAACATACAATTATTGTAGCAAATGTATATTTCATAACCTCTCCAAATGTAGGCCATTTAACTAATTTAATTTCATGTCTTAATTCCTTAAAATAACCTTTCTTTGCAGATTTTGCTTTCTTTTCAACCTTTTTTACAGCTTTTTCTTTAGTTTTGCCATCAGTTTTAGCCATAATTATTAACCTCCATTAAAAAAACACTTTCGTGTTCATCTATAATCTAACACACAATTTGCATATTTTCAACTATTTAATACATACTTTTTTATTTTATTCTTTATTCTTTGAATAGTATTATCGATTTGTTTATATGTTTTATTTAAAAATTCCATAATTTCACTATAACTACAATCGTTAATTAAGAGATTAAACACTCTATTTTCGTCTACCGATAAACATTTATTTATTTTCTTTAACAACAAATCATAATCCTCATTATTTTCCAAAACATTAAGCGGATCTAATGATATATCTCCAATTAGATTCTCATACTCAAATCCATTATCATTTTGAGAATTAAGAGAATATTCATTATTCTTTCTAAATAACCTATTTGTTTTATCACAATTAATAGCATTTAAAATACTATTCCTAATACAATAAGAAGCAAAAGTTCTAAAAGACGTATTATTATCTTGATTATAAAAATCAATTGCATTTTCTAATCCAACCAATCCATAATTAATAATCAATTCCTCATCAATATCATAATACTTTATTACTCTCATAAATTTGTATTTATAAACATTAATCAAATAATAATACCTTTTATTCAAATAACTTCTAAATAAATCATCCCATACTGCTAACATTACTAATTCATTATCAGAAATATCAACAATATTATTCATTAATCATTCATCCCAAATATTAATATTCCTGCTGCAACAGATGCATTAAGCGAATCAACATTAGGCATAATAGGTATCCCGATTAGAAAATCAGAATTCTTTTTTACAATTTCCGATACACCACTACCCTCGTTACCTATAACAAGAATCTTCTTGCCTGAACAATCCATTTTTTTGTAATCGGTCCCATCCATAACGGAACTATACACAAAATAGCCTTTATCTTTTAAAATATTTAAAGCATTATTTAAATTACTAACCATTATTACTTTAACTTTATCTAAATTTCCTTCACTAACTTTCATTACAGTATCAGTAATTTTAGCACTCCTATCTTTAGGAATAATAATTGATTTGATACCTTTACATGCACAAGTTCGAATTATTGAACCCAAATTATGAGGATCCTCAATATGATCAAGAGCAATAACAAAATCTCCCTCAATATCGTCTAAAGTATAATAATCATAATCATATATATCAATAACTACACCCTGATGAACAGCACCATTTGATAGCTTATTTAACCTATTATTATCGCAAAACTCGTAATGAATAGCCATTTCTTCTAAAAATGCACAATATTCTCTTCTAGAGATATATACTTTTTTTATTCTTTTTCTGTCTAATTCTTTTAAAATGTTTTTTCCATATACTAGCATATAGCACCAACCCTTCGCCAATTATACTATCACATTAATTATTTATTTAAAACTGTTTTTAAAAAAAATAATGCATCACGCATTATTTTTTTTCTAAATCAATTGCTTTAATTGTCAACAAATATAATTCAGTATTATTTTTTACATAAAGATGACATTTAACATGACTAGTAACATTGTAATACATAATTGGTAAATTTAAGTTTTTATGTAAGTCCATTAATTCCTTAAAATCATTTAATTTATATATTTCATAATCACTAAATGTAGGTAAAGTATCCACTTCAACGATATCTTTATCATGTGTTTTTAAAATATTATTAATCATTGTATCATAAGCAGATGCCTTAGGTTTACCTTCTTTTAATAATGAGAAGAATTTAACCAACAATACGGAACTTAATACTAAATAGAATATACCTAAATAACAAATAACATTGTTATCTAATTTTAATCCTCCATCATGAGCATCTTTAGAATAAACCATTGTATTAAATCCATCTTCAACAATTTTTACCTTATCTACTAATAAAGGAACTGTAACTGTGGATTTCTTTATGTTTTTCTCCCCATCAATTTCTTTCTCAACATTATAATTAATTATTAATTTACAAGAACCATTAAATTTGCTATTTAATGTTTGAGCAATTCTCTCATAATAATTGTAATCAATTGAAATATGATTAGAAAAATTCTTCTTTAAATAATTATCTAAAGAATCATATTGTGGTACTAACAATTTATAATTCTTAACTAACCAAATTTCAGAAAAATCAGAATTACCAATAACCAAGTCAGCATCAACTGAATATATAAATTGAGCACTTGTTACATCATTAGCATTAAACACATAATCATAATCAAAATCTATTGTACCAATAAAATCAGAAACAAATCCAACTTTATTATCATAGTCATTCTTATATAAATAATCATGATCAAAAATATTATCAGGATCAACTAAATTAACTGTATAATCTAATTCAACTTTTTCAACAACGGAATAAGACTCAGATGTTTTAATGTCAAACGCATTATTTAAAAATATATACGCTAAAACAAGAAATAAAACAACAAAGAAAATATAAGAAGCTAGAACACCTCTATATCCTACATATAGACCATGTCTAATATACTTAACATTATCTTCAGATTTTCTCTTATAGTCAATCTTATCAAGAATAGATATTCTTTCATTCTTTTTTTCCACTTTCGAAGATTTTTTAGTTCCCTTCATAATACACACCCACTTTTATTCATTTACACAAAAATAGTAACATAATTGAATATATAATTCAACAATCGTAATGATTATATATTTCCTCTACTTTAAGATTATTATACAATTACAATAAAATCAATTAATAAAAACAGTATTTGTCGGTTAATTGACAAAAAGATTGATATAATATCAATCTTTCTTTAAAATCTAAAATAATCTCATAAGAATCATCATAATTACAGCTATAGAATTATGCGCAAAATGTAAAAACATATTACATGTTATATTGTTGGTTTTTGTATAAACATATGCAAAACAAGATCCTAAAACAGCATATGGTAAAGAAGTAACAATAATGTTAATTAAACCTACCTCATCCATTGCATGAAGCCATCCAAAAACGGCTCCAGAAATAATTATAAATACAATATTATTCTTACCGAATAATCTTCTTAAACATCCTCTAAACAAAGTTTCCTCAACTATAGGCGCATATATTAATGCTGTAGGAACTAAATACCATAATGGTAATTTTTCTAGTAGAGATTGATTTATAGAAGTTTCACTATGTGTTATAGACATACTTACTATTGAAGCAATTAAATATAAAATCCAAAACATTGCATATTTTCTCAAGCTAAACCCAACATACGCTTTAAAGTTTTCTTTAAATTTTTTGAATCCACTGCCAATTTCTTTTCTAAAAACAGTAATACACAATATCAACATAACTATGTAGAAAGAAATACCAACAATTCTAACAATAGTTTTATTATTAGGTAGATAATTTGTAAATATTAATTGGGAAAAATAAACTGCAAGCAATACTATGCAAAGAATAATTCCTTTTATGCCAGGTAAATATTTGTCAGTGCTATAATTAATTTTTGGAATTTCTTTCTCTTTTTCTTTTTTAGTTTTAATTCCTTTAACAGTCAAAATAAATATCAATGTAACAATCCAAATAAGTTGAGCGTAATAAGAAACACTCAATATTAAGCCGAATATACTTAATGCAACTATTTTGCCCTTTCTTTCTGAAATCTTATTATTAATGCTTGAAAACAAAATATACATAAACATAATGCAACTAACTACAGAAAAAATAGCAAATATAACTATAAAATAATTAGGAGACGAAAACCTATCAGATAAAGACGGAAGCATCTTGATAGTTTCCTCGTATCCTTGCTTACCATATTCAACACAATTTAAAGCACTATATAATGAAATTAAAATACCAAGTATCGATAAAATGAAATATAAATCTATCTTGTTTTCGCGTTTAATCTCTTTCATTTGTTTTCCTTCTTTCCTACACTATCATATTAAAATTGTATCATAAAAAACACAAAGAATATAATTTATTTATAAATTTTACACAAATTAAAAAAATTTCGGAAAACCGAAATTTAATTCTTTAATTTAATAACGAGTGCATCAAACATCTTCTCACAAGCTGACATAAATTCTTGTTTCAATTCAGTATAATCAACCGGGTTAGCTTGTACTGGTTGCTCTGGAACAGGATTATTCATAGGTCCCATTACAGGCATTTCAGGAACAGCCGGCATAGGTTGAACTGGAGCAAATGCTTGCGTTTGTCCTAAATTAGGATTAGCAGGCATAGGTTGAATTGGAGTAAATGCTTGTGTTTGTCCTAAATTAGGCATTTCAGGTATCGCCATAGCTGGTGCCATTTGAGGCATTTGAGGCATTTCAGGAACAGCAGGCATAGGTTGAACCGGAGTAAATGCTTGTGTTTGACCTAAATTAGGCATTTCAGGCATATTAGGCATTGGTATCTCAGGTTGTTGAGGAACCGGTGCAGCCTGTTGATTAAACATATCAAATGGAGTAGGTCCAACTGGT
>JAEEKZ010000035.1 GCA_016288635.1 Caryophanales bacterium | reverse complement strand
TTAAACCATTTACACTTAATTTATTACCAAATTTAAAATAATCATTTAAAAAATTCATATTCTACCTATTGTTTATAACTATTTACTATTTTATTACCATCTTTAATAAATAAATCAATTATATCTTTAAATTTATTATCTTGTAAAAATTCTATTTCTTCCTTACTAAGTTTACCAAGCACAAAATCTATTACTTTATCATCTTTATATTGATTTAGAATTCCAATTTTTAGTCTTAAGAAAGCATCACTATTTAAATGGTTAATAATTGATCTAATACCATTATGACCACCACAAGAACTATTCATCTTAAGCTTAAATGATCCTGAATTCATATCTAGATCGTCTTGAATAACAAGAATATCTTTTATATCTATATCATAATATTTAACAAATTCAATCACTGCTCTACCAGAATCGTTCATATATGTTAACGGTTTAACAAAACAAACATCATTAGAGATGTAATACATAGCGTTAAATTTCTTTTTCCAATTAACTTCGCCTAAATAGTTATCAAGCACAATAAAACCAACATTATGACGAGTTTTTTCATATTCTTTTCCTGGATTTCCTAATCCCACTACTAGTTTCATTTCACACCTCCAAATATATTTTGATATGTTTTAAGTCCATTAATATTTAAAGTAGGACTTATTTTAACACCAAATTTAGAATTTTTAACACATTTTATTAATACTAAATATGGTTTCATATCATCATTAGTTGCAATTAATTGCATATTTTTTATGTTCATACCATATTTATTAGCTAATATAAACATTTCATCAATTCTCTCTGATCGATGAACCATATATAAAACGCCATTGTCCTTTAAATACTGACTAGATAAAACAAATATATCCTCAAGAACTAATTCTATCTCATGTCTAGCAATAGATAATTTTTTGTTACCATTTACTATACTTGTTTCATTAACTTTAAAATATGGCGGATTACATGTTATCACATCAAAATAGTTTTTTGAATAGTATTTTTGAATATTTTTAATATTATCATTAATTAATTTAATTTGCTTTTCTTTTTTATTAAGTAAAACTGAATCTATACCTAACTCATATATTTCTTTTTGAATTTCAAATCCCACAATATTAGCACTAGTTTTTGTGGATAAAATCAAAGGAACTGGAGCGTTTCCAGTACAAAAATCCAGAATATTATGAATTCTTGGATTTAAATTAACATATTCACTTAGCAAAACTGAATCAAGAGAAAACTTGAAATCTTCTTCATTTTGATAAATGTACATGTTTTTGTAATCAAATAAATCATTTTTTACTTTTGTCACTTAAATCAACTACAATTCTTTCATTCTCTACTTGAACAGTACATTTTCTATTTAACAAATCTAATCCTATTATTTCCCCTTTGCCTATTTCTGTGTCCATTTTAGATCCCATTTTAGGCATATCTTTTCTTGCTTCAGTATAACTATCATCTTCGAAAGATAAACAACATAATAAACGATTACATTGTCCATTAATCTTTGAAGGATTCAAGGCTAAATTCTGATTTTTAGCCATATTAATAGTTACTGTATCCATTGATGTAAGCATACCATTACAACATAATTTTCTACCACAAACACCAATTCCACCAATTTCTTTAGCTTTATCTCTGGCACCAACTTGTCTTAATTCAATTCTTGTATGATATATAGCAGCCAATCTCTTAGCTAACTCTCTAAAATCAATTCTTTCATCCGCTAAGAATGAAATTAATAATTGAGAACGATCAAAATTAAGTGAAGAACTAATAATACTCATATCTAATTCTAATTCTTTAACTAAATCTCTTGCATCTCTTAAAGCTTTATCTGCATCTTTTAGATTTTTTAAATACTTATTATAGTCTTTACTATCTGCAATTTTAACAATATCACTTAAAGTATCAATCTTTTTAATTACAGAATCTTTATCAATAATTGCAGCAACTTTTCCGTATTGTTGACCATTTTCAGTATTTACAATAACATTATCATCTATTTTGCAATCTAAATTTGTTTTAAAGTTGTACACTTTTCCGCCATCTTTAAAAGTAACACCAAATACCTTATCCATCTACTTCACCCATCTCTATAACAAACTTATCTAGAAATAAATCTAAATTAAAGTTTATACTCATATCGTTCAAACACTTAGCAATAATATCCATCTTGCTTTCTAAATTTTTTATGGATTTTTTTTCTAGAAAGTTAAATTGACTATATTCATTATTGTAATCAAAACCACTTTTCTTCCTAAAAAATGAATCATATATATCAAACATAATCTTAAAAAGTATTTCAATATCACTTTTATCACTTATGTTTTTCAATAGGATACTCTTGTTATAGTAAATGCTTAATTTTTTTTCATTCTCTATCTTATCTAAATACTTTAATAAGATATCTAAATAAAACTCTTTTTTCTCATTATCTATGCCTAAATAAGAAAAAATATCTGCATTACTATAATTAACTTTTAATAACTCACACCTACTTTGTATCGTAGGTATAACGTTTTCTTTGTTATTAGTAAGTAAAAAACAATAAATATTATCCTCTGGCTCTTCAATCATCTTTAACATTGTATTACTTGAAGAACTATTTAATTTTTCTACATTTTGAATAACATATACATTATTATCTGAATATATTGGTTTAAAATCTAATTTTCTTTTTAACTCTATAATTTGTGATTTTTTTATAGTTGTTCCCTCATTTTTAACAAGAATATAATTTGGAAACGAATCTATATCAATCAAATGACATATATTACATTTATCACAATTATTTGAATATTCATTTTGACAGCAAATTCTTTTAATAATAGACTTTAAATCGTTTAAACAAGCATCACAATTATTAGTTTCAATTAAATAAGCATGAGATAGCTTATTATTATCTATTTCTTTATTTAACTTATCAAATATATTTACCGCCATAAAACCTCCATATTCATATTTTTTAAACTTCTGAAATCTTCTTCCTATCCTCAAGTGCCTTATCTAAAGTTAACAAGTCCATATAGTCTATTTCAGCACCCATTGGAATACCATAAGAAAGTCTTGAAATTACAACATTTTTCTTTTCAAAGATTTTCTTTATATAAAGTGTAGTTGTTTCCCCTTCTATTGAGGATTTTAAAGCTAATATCAACTCAGGATGTTCTAATGACTCCACCCTTTTAACTAAACTAGATAAATTAATATCCTCAATAGATATGTTATCCATGGGACTAATTAAACCGTTTAATACATGATATGTTCCACGATAATTTCCCACTTTTTCAAAAGCAAATACACTTTTATAATCCTCAATTACACATATTAGATTCTTGTCTCTTGAATCATCAGAACATATATTACATATTTCTTTATCTGTTAAATGCCCACATATAGAACATTTCTTCAAAGAAGCTTTTGCATTTGTTAATGATTCAGAAAACATATTAATATCTTCTTCAGTAAAATCTAATGTTGATAAAGCAAGTCTTTCTGCACTCTTTTCACCGATTCCAGGAAGTTTCTTATAACTATTAATTAACTTCTGTAAAGAATCAGGATATATCATAATTAAAACAATCCCATATTAGCATATGCGCCCATTTTAGCTTCGTATTCTTTATCAACTTGTGCTAAAGCATCATCTGCTGCTATCTTTATCATATCTTCTAGCATATCTAAATCATCACGATCAGATATAGAATCTTTTAAGATTTTTACGCTTTTAATTTTCTTACTTCCGTAATAAACAACTTCAACCCACTCGGATTTTCCAGTAAATTCCATGTTATCTATTTCTTCTTTTTTCTTAGTGATTTCTCTTTGCATTCTTTGTGCTTGAGCCATTAAATTTTGCATATTCATATTTCATCTCTCCTATTCAATTTCTATTTTATCACTGACAAACACTTTTGCGGCAAAATTCTCCAATTCCTTATCTTTTTTTGTTTTGCCTTCTTCAATGTATTCGTACTTTATTCCACTTTTCTTATCAGAAGCAAATTTAGAAGATTTTTCTTTCCAATTTTGCATATTTGTGCCTACAAACTTGATAGATTCTTTCATCAATTTCTTAAATTGTTTGCTTATAATATCAGCTTTCTCATTAAACTCATCTACATTAAGATCATCTAATACAATTACATATATTTTATCTGATGCTAATTCTAGCGAAGAATCCATTACTATTCCCTTTATTTCATTTGGAATGTCTTCATTAATAAACTGATTCCATTTTTCTATTCCTTGAATTTTTAAGGGCTTTGTAGCATCAACAAAACAGTTATTTATTCTTATATCAACTATATTATTGTCTGATTCATCTTTTTCTTCTTTTATATTGACTTTTCTAGTTGTTTTAACCTTTTTTTCTTCAACAATTTCAGGTTCACTAGTAATCTCTTTTATTTCTTTAACAATTGTTCCTGCTTTGGAAAAATTTATATATTTTAACAATATTAATTCTATAAATGAATAAGAATCTATATTAACATTTACTTTATTTAAAGAATCAGCAAGTTCAAAAACTATTTCTTTATAATTATCATATGTCAATCTTTTATACTGATTGTTAACAACTATATTCTTTGCTCTACTAGTACAAACATCTATAATTTTCTTAATGATATTTTTATAATCTAAAGCTAGACCTCTATATTCATCCAAAGTTTCCACAATCTTTTGATGATTACATTCTTCTACCAAATCCATTAGTTTTTCAATAGATTTCATTGATACAGATCCAACTTCATCTAATACTTTTTCTACAGTTATTTTATCTTTATCCTTTGATAATTGATCTAATAAACTTAGTGAATCTCTTAAACCTCCATCAGATATGTAAGCTATTTCCTTAATTGCTTCATCATCAATATCTATTTTCTCTTCTTTTGCAACATAATTTAATCTATCAATTATATCTGATGCTTTTATTTTCTTGAATTCAAATCTTTGACATCTAGATAATATCGTAATTGGCACTGCTTCAATATTAGTTGTTGCCAATATAAATATAACGTGACTTGGAGGTTCTTCAAGTGTTAATAATAATGCATTAAAAGCACTCTCTGTTAACATATGAACCTCATCAATTATATATACTTTATATTTAGACATTGTTGGAGCTAATTTAACATTATTTGTAATTTCCCTTATTTGATCTACACCATTATTTGATGCCGCATCAATTTCAATAATATCTACATTTTCTGCAAAATTTAAACAATTATAACATTTACCACATGCTTCACCACTTGC
>JAEEKZ010000034.1 GCA_016288635.1 Caryophanales bacterium | reverse complement strand
GCTTGGTGTTGTGTTAATCATAAAACTTGTATCACTATTAAATAATAATATCTTATTGTTCTTCATTACCATTATAGTTGGAGCATACATTTCTGCATGATTTAAATCATCAACATATACATAATTCTTTAGCTTAATTAGCATACTCTCGTATGTTGCATTATTGTTATAACGATCATTATGAATATCATAATAAAATATTTCAGCAATACCATGTTCTTTAGCAACTTCATTTATCATTTTAGCTGCATTGTTTACCCATTCATTATTTTTTATGCCAAATAATATAATGGCATTTCCTGTGTTAATTCTATTCCATACTTCTGATGCGTTCTTATATACAAATACATTGTCTTTATCTACAAGATTAAACTCTTCACTAAATAGAATAGCATCTGTTTTTTTACCTGCATTAACATCTAATTTACCTAAGTATATAAATCCATATATCATTGCAGCAAAAGCTATAATTGATATAAATAAATGCAATTTACTTTTAAAAAGACTCTTGTTCTTGTTCATCCTCAATCACTTCTTTCTCTATTATGGGGCAATTCTTTTCATTATTGGTTAATTTCTTGTTGCCAATTACTACCGCCCCATTTGTACATATTAACGCCTTATATTTACCATGATCTTCTAATACATTTTCTTCTACTTCTAGACTAGAATCAATTAGATCTGATATAGATATTCTTCTATCCATTAATACATAACTTAATTCATATACATCAACACTACTATATGAAACTAAGAATTCCTCAATTCCTTTTGTGTAAACATTTTCAAATATTTGAATTATTTCATTATCATTATTTGTTTTAACATCTATTTTATATTGTTCATATGCTCTTGTGGGCAAATGAATTGCATCCCCAAGATTTATTATTTTTCTAGTTCCTTCTGTTTTAATATCTAATACTCTACCTATAAAGGTTACTTCATCATATATATGAGTATCTCTTAAATCAGCTGTTTCATCAAACATCACAGATATAGCGTATACGTCATTAAACTTAACATATCCATTGTATGGATTGCTCTCATCTTTTTCGTATTTTTCAACTTCTATTGAGTTATTACCCAAATTTATTTTATTAATCTTACCACTTAATTTAACAAATTTTCCTTTAAATCTATCGAATGAATTTTGAGGGTCTTCTAAGAATTCATTTACTGGAATTGTTTTTAAATCGAATTCATCGCATAGATATCTTTGTTTATATCCAAAGTCCATCGTAGTTTCTTTTCCACATGCATATACTCTATATATAAATGAATCATATGTTACTACGTTAGTACTTGAATATACTTTTTTTGTTAATGTTGGAATTCGTTTTAATAACGTAAATCCGAAGTAGTCCATATAATATATTGTTACTAGGCAAAAACTAACAGCAAGTATTTTAAATGCGCGATTTATATCAGATAAAAATACCACGATAGCAAATAGTATTATTCCTAATACTATTAATATTCCATCTATATAACTTCTTCCTATTAAAAAACTTAATACAATACATATTAAACTACAAATTGATAATATTAATCCTAACTTCTTCATTACCTACCCTCTACACATTAAATTATACTATAATTTTAGGCACAAAAAAAGACTTTTACACAACTAAAAACGTAAATAATATGTACTAATTTTAGACACTAAAAAAACTGATTTTCATCAGTTTTTTTCAAAAGACTAATTTAAAGCGTCTTTTAACTTAGAACCAGCTTTGAATGATGCAGCTACTTTAGCAGCAATCTTAATTGGTTTCTTAGTTAATGGATTAATTCCATCTCTAGCAGGTCTTTTCTTAGCACTGAAAGTACCAAATCCTACTAGTGCAACTCTCTTTTGTTTCTTTAATCCTGCAGTAATACCTGCGATTGTTGCGTCTAATGCTCTTGCAGCATCAGCTTTAGTTAATCCTGCTTCTTTAGCAATAAATTCAACTAATTCAGTTTTTGACATAGTCTTTCCTTCCTCCCATAAATAAGGACATTTAACATCTAATCCTTACACATTAAGAGTAGCAAAAATCTTGTTAAAAATCAATATAAATGTGAAAAAAACCGCGAAAAATCGTGCTTTGACTTATAATAGACATATATATTGACTAAATTTTACACAAAATTTAAGTGTTTTACTGGGTTTAAAGCAAATAAAAAGATGCTTTTAAGCATCTTTTTCTATTACCTTTAATACGCCTGTGCCCTCTTTTTCTTTAGTATGATTTAGAGCAAGGCCTATTGTGAATATTGCAGAAAGTATATAGATCCATAACATAAGTACCGCTACCATAGCTATACCACCATAGATTGATGAAAAATCAGCTATCTTTGTTACATATAATGAATATACTTCTGTAATTAAAACCCAGAATACTGTTGTAAATAATGATCCATAATTTGTATTTCTGTCTGGTATCTCTTTATCCGGCGCCATTATATATAGTAATTTAACTAAGAAGAAAATGATAATCCATAGTAATGGCCCTTGTACTAAAGTATAAACCCAAATAATATTATTAATAATGTAATCTTTAACAATAAAGTTCTTTAATAGATTTAGTATTAATTCACCAAATACTGGGAATACTAATAATACTAGGATTATTGCTATAACTATTAGATTCATTGCAAATGATTTTATTTCTCTTCTTAAGAAACTACCATTCTTCTTACCATATATTGCATTAGATGCAACAATAACGCTATTCATACCATTGGAAGCAATGTAGAAAGTAATTATAAAGATAATTAGGAATTTCCATCCAGTTACATTGCTTAAATTGTTTGGCAATAATAGATTAGCTACTTCTGGTGAGAATGACTTAGTTAAGAATCTAGCAATTAAATCACTAGATATATTAAACATGGATCCAAAGAAAGATATCAAAGATAGAATGGGGACAATAGATAATACCAAAAAGAATGCAAGATGTCCTGGTAATACTGCCATTTGAGGCTTTTGCAATATTACAAGAACATCTTTAAAGAATCTTTTAAGTCTGGACTTTAAATTTTTAAAGTTCTTCCTCATTGTTCTTTTCCCTCTTCTGCTTTTTCATTGCGTCGACTGCTTCGTTTAAAGCATCCTCAACAGTTTTTAAATCATCGTTAATCATTGAGTAACCGAATTCGCCGCCATAATTATATGGTAAGTTATCTAGTTCTTTAGTTAATTTTCGAATATAATTGATAACTTGTTTTTGGTTATAACCAACTAAATAAATAATAAATTCATTTCCATCGGTTCTAACTATTTCACTGTTATCAAGTTGGGTCTTAATTAAAGCATTTGCACATGCTTTAATTTGCTTGTCACCTTCATTATATCCGTATATATCATTTATTTCTTGTAATGAATTTAAATCAAGAACAATAACAGCTTGGGAATAAATAGTATTGTTATTCCATAATGTAATACATTCATTTAAATAATTTCTGTTCTTTAAGCTTGTTAATTGATCAATATATTTTAATTTATCATCTTTCTTAATCTTTTTAGCAATAGTTATTTTACTTCTTCTTTTAATTACTAATAATAAGATAATTATTACAATTAAAATTATATATACTAGATATTTAGTAATAACACTAAATATTGCGTTTGCTTTAACTGTTTCTAAATAATTTCTTACACCTTCATTGGCTGTTTCTTTAGGATCTAATACTTCTACATATTTATATAATAATTTGTAGAAAGCATCATTCTTTCTTACGTTGAAGTTATAACTTAAATTTGCGTATCCTGATAATCTTAATGAGTAATTGCTTAATTCTTTATTAACAAATACTCTTGCTGTTTCATAATCCAGAACAATTATTACATCTTTTTTGTTAAGTTTTATTAATTCTTTTTCATTTTCATAAGTCTTAATCTTTAGACCATTTATTGCCTTTAAATATTGTTCTAATTTAGTATTTGCTTCTACGTATACTTCTTTATCAATTAAAGAATTAATAGAGTTATATGGTGTAGAGTCATTTATACTTGATAATACAGCGTAATGAATGTTTTCAGTTTTAGCTGTCTTATTATAATTATCATTGAAATTATATTTGTTGAAATATAAGTCAACTTTTTCATTCTTAATAGCACTCTCTAATGCTTTAACATTTTTAAATTTATTGTAGTTAATATCTGCATCAGCAAACTTAGAGAATCTAGATAATATTACAGCATTAATACCACCGTAGTTTCCACCTCTAATGACCTCGATTGGAGAATCACTTACAAATCCATATGAGTAGTTTTTAGCATGAATGGCATTAACATCAGATTCACCTAATTCTAATTCAGTCATGAATAGTTTTAAGCTATATTCGTTAAAGTACTTATCAAATGAATTCCACTTCATATAATACTTTTTCATAATGTTACTAATAGTATCATCTGACACATTTAGTACATAATAAGTTGTTATATCTCCAAAATGGAATACTACATGATAATCATTAGAAATTATTTGGTCTAAATAATAGTATAAAGGAACTATTGCATATTCACCATTTTCTAAGACACTTCTTAAATTGTCAATTTCTTGTTCACTCAAATTAATATTTGGTAAATATTTCTTAACGTGTGCCGCATCTTGTTGTGAAATTGCAATATTAGCATCTTTTAGTTCATCAATAGTATTAACAATGTTATCATTCTTGCTAACAAGTACGTAATGATCTTTATATAGAACGATATCTGAATCACTTACTGTTCTTTTCATTCCAAATGTTATACCTGCTTTTGCTTCATAGCCAGTATAAACAATTGGATTAATCTTAATACCATATTCAGATTCAAAGTCTTTTACAAATGAGTAGAATATACCTTCCCCATCTTTACCAAAGACATTAGCATCATTTAAAACATTAACATTGATTACGGTGTTAGCGTTTTCAATAATCCAGTTTTTTTCATTAACAGTTAATCTACTCTTATCTTTAAATACACTTATAATAAATCCAACTATAGATATTATTACAAAGAGTATTGCGGCAATTATCAGCCATCTTACTTTCTTTTTCATTGTTTTTCACTTTCTTCTTCCTCAATAGGAGTATTGTTTGCCCAAAAAACACCATTTCCATTAGCATTTCTTGCTCCCATGATTATGAATCCTGCCTCTTTATTTTCGTCTGATTCTTCTTGAGACATCGTTATATTAAAATCATAATATTCTAATAAACTCTCAGTTAATACTGCAAAAGAGTTTTCCATGACTGCTTTAGCGGATAATAAATCTATTTTAGAATCAAACTTAACTGTAACATATATTACTCTTCCTTTAGATTTTAAAGTAGCACTTATTACAGATTCATTCTTCTTTATCTCATTTAAGAATTCATCTTGTTTATCTTTTTCAAATTCATTTTTTTCAATATCTTGAAGTCTATCTCCATATATTGATCTATTTGTAGAAATAAAATACCTTGCAGCTACAAATGCAATTGCAATAAAACAAATAATTAATATTACAACCAAAACCACAACTACCTTATTTTTACGCCAAAAATCTTTCAATGTTTTGCACCTCACTAATAATGTAATTATACAACATATAAGGATGTATTTCAAATTTTTTGTATTTAAAAAGGCATATGTATATTATGCCTTTTTCTTTCTATCTCTTACTTTTTTTGAATATTCCGATGGTTCCTCAGTTTCCTCTTTATGAGATACATTATAATATAATCTTGCTTGTCTTCCTAATTCACCAAATTCTCTTGTGCCATCATTTTCTATAATATTCATATATGTAGTTAGTAGAGTTTCTCTATTTGGAATATTATTATCTCTTATGTGATTTAAGATTCTTGATAATACTTCATATACATATTCTTTAGTAAAATAATTATTGTATTCTTTTGCTGAAGAATCAATTCTTGGAGAACAACTGATATGGTTATTTAGATAACCATCGATTATTTCTTTTAATAAATACTCAGAATATGTTGTATAGAATAGTTTTTCTTTTTTTATTAATTTTATAGATTCTCTTTTTGCATATTTTAATCTATCAATAATAACTAAAGGAATGCCAAAATCATTTGCTGCCTGAACACTTTGAGCATATCTTCTGTTTAGTGAAGAAAACGAGTCTTTAGATGCATCATTTGTAAAATATACTACATAATCTGGCAGTCTTTTAAATTGACCATTACCGGTTAGATTTCTTCTTTCAATAGCAACCTCGTTGTGAATAGTTCCTTCTTGAGTAGGATTTCTTCTTGTTTTATTTATTAAATCTCTTGGTGGAAAGAATCTACATGGAGAAAGAATTGATGCTGCATAATTATCAATAAGTGAACCTGATGAAATATCCTGACATGATGAGAATATTAGTGCAGCATCTTCATAATGAGAAAATCCCAGTACTGGTGCTTTATGGTCACCAAATTTTGCAGGCAATATTGAATCATTAGCAATATAACATGTACATATTTCATGAAAGTTGATTCTTGGTTGTAACCATTCTTTTTTAAAGTTTTTAGGTTTACTCCAACCTCCATAGTAAGCAGCTAGAGAATGAACTTGCATATAAAAATCTTCATCAATCATGTATACGCCAGTCTTCGGCTTAAGAAAAAACTTCAGTTTTAGCAGTTGCTTTTTATCTAGTTTATGTTCTTCTTTTGGCTTATATAACTCTCTGTTATACATTTTTGCGTATTCGCTTCTTATTCCCGATTCTAAGTTTAAGAAAGTAAATATATCAGTTTTGATTCTAGATGCAAATAAGAATATCTCTTTTAATCCATCATATGATATTGTAAGTATTGTATGTAATCCTGATAATATCCCTTGTACATCCATATTGATATTAGCACTATTAGATAGAATATCGTTATCTGAACAATAACGAGCATTTATAAATTGAGCTTCTTTCATGTTTAAACCAAAGCATTTTAAAACGAGCATTTCTCTTAGATATTCAGTATTTAGACGTTTGCCATTTTTTAAATCTTCGCTTATTTGATTAAAT
>JAEEKZ010000033.1 GCA_016288635.1 Caryophanales bacterium | reverse complement strand
ATTTAACCATATACATAACACCTACAGCAATTCTGTGATCAAAGTAATCTCCAGTTCTACCATCTCTTAACCACATCTTACCATCTGGGTCCATTCCTGCTTCTTTCATTTCCTCTTGAATGTCAGCCCAACTAGCTGAATCAAATACAGGAGTAGCATAATGAACACCTAATCTCTTACCAGCCATACCTAAGTGTAATTCTAAAATTTGTCCAATGTTCATACGTGATGGAACACCTTGTGGATTTAACATTACATCAACTGGTCTACCATCTGGCATAATAGGCATATCTTCCTCTGGTAATACAAGTGAAATAACACCTTTATTACCATATCTACCAGACATTTTATCTCCAACTTGGATTTTACGTTTTTGTACAATATATACTCTTATAACTTTAGAAACACCTGCAGGTAACTCATCTGAGTTAGCTTTTGTATAGATCTTAACATCGTGAACTATACCACCAGCACCATGTTCTACTCTTAAAGAAGTATCTCTAACTTCTCTAGCTTTATCACCAAATATAGCATGTAACAATTTTTCTTCACTTGTTACTTCTTGTACGCCATTTGGAGTAATCTTACCAACTAAGATATCTCCTTCTTTAACTTCTGTACCAATCTTAACAATACCATCAGCATCTAAGTTCTTTCTAGCTTCATCACCAACATTAGGGATATCTCTAGTAATTTCCTCAGGTCCTAATTTAGTATCACGACATTCTATATCATAGTGATCAATTTGAAGTGATGTATAAACATCATCTTTAACTAATCTTTCATTTAATATAACAGCATCCTCGTAGTTATAACCTTCGAAAGTCATGAAAGCAACAGTCATATTTCTTCCTAATGCTAACTCACCTTTATCAGTTGAAGGTCCATCAGCGATAACTTGTCCTAAACGAACTTTATCTCCTTCTCTTACTAGAGGAATATGGTTAATACATGAAGCAGCATTTGATCTTTCAAAATTTGCTAAACTATATGTATCTTTTCCATCTTTTGTCTTAACTATAATTTTTAATGAATCTGCATACTCTACAACACCATCTGCTTTAGCAACAATAGTAGATCCAGAATATTTAGCTGCAATAGCTTCAACACCTGTTCCAACAATTGGAGCTTCAGATTTTAATAGAGGTACAGCTTGACGTTGCATGTTTGCACCCATCAATGTACGGTTTGCATCGTTGAATTCAAGGAATGGGATACAACTTGTTGTAATAGCAACAACTTGACTAGGAGCAACGTCAACATAGTTAACTTTGTTCTTAGGTATCATAACAGTATCGCCGTTTAATCTACCCATTACTTCATCATCAACAATATTTTTCTTATCATCTAATTTAATAGTAGCTTGAGAAATATAATAATCTTTTTCTTCATCAGCTGTTAGATATTCGATATCCTCAGTTACTCTACCATTTTCAACTCTTCTATATGGAGTCATTATGAATCCATATTCATTTACTTTAGCATAACCTGCTAATGATGTGATCAAACCAATATTTTGACCTTCTGGTGATTCAATTGGACATATTCTTCCATAGTGTGAAGGATTAACGTCACGAACATCCATACCAGCACGTTCTCTTGAAAGACCTCCAGGTCCTAAGCTTGACAAACGTCTTTTATCTGTTAACTCAGCAATTGGGTTAATTTGATCCATGAATTTTGATAATTGAGATGAACCAAAGAATTCTTTTAATGCTGCTGTAACAGGTCTAATATTAATTAATGTCTTTGGAGTAATTGTTTCTAATTCTTGAGTAGTCATTCTTTCACGAATAACTCTTTCCATTCTTGACATACCAATTCTAAATTGTTGTCCAATTAATTCTCCAACTTGTCTTACACGTCTATTGGCTAAGTTATCGATTTCATCATCGAAGCCAAAACCAAAATGTAATCCTATATAATAAGATAATGAAGCATAAATATCAGGAATAGTTAATCTTCTTTCTAAACAAGAAGGATCTGTTCCAATAATAGTAAATGTTTTCTTACTATCTTCTTTATCATATACCTTAATAGTTTGTATTTTCTTAATATCATCTAATTCTTCATTTATAGTTGCATCAACCATGTTGAAACCATCTAAGAATGCTTCTTTAATTGACTCTAAAGTAGTCTTATCTACAACTGTACCTTTCTTAGCATATACTTTACCTTTAAGTTTAATATCTTCTGCTAATGTACAATCGATTAATCTATCTACTACATTTAATTTCTTATTGAATTTATAACGACCAACTTTAGCTAAATCGTATCTAAATCTATCAAAGAATCTAGTAATTAATTGGTTCTTTGCAGAATCTAATGTAGCTGGTTCACCTGGACGTAATTTTTCATAAATTTCAATTAAAGCTTCATCAGTATTCTTAGAAGAGTCTTTTTCTAATGTTGCTCTAATATATTCATTATCACCAAATAAAGCAATAATGTCTTCATCACTAGATAGACCTAATGCTCTTAAGAAAGTTGTAACCGCAACTTTTCTTGTTCTATCAATTCTTACGTATACTACTCCCTTAGCATCTGTTTCATACTCTAACCATGTACCACGATTAGGAATAATTTCTGATGTAATGATTCTACGTCCGTTTTTATCTACTTCTCTCTTGTAATAACAAGATGGGCTTCTTACCAATTGAGAAACGATAACTCTTTCTGCCCCATTAATGATGAATGTACCAGCATCTGTCATTAAAGGCATATCACCTAAGAAAATTGTTTGTTCTTTAACTTCACCAGTTTCATGAACAAATAATCTTGCTTCAACCTTTAAAGGACAAGCATAGTTAACCATTCTTTCCTTAGCTTCCAAGATTGAGTATCTTGGTTGATCAAAATAATAGTTACCAAATTCTAAAGAAATATTTCCCGTAAATGATTCCACAGGAAAAAGATCTTCAAAAGTTTCCTTGATACCTGTTTCAAGGAAGTCTTGATAACTCTTTTTTTGAATTTCCAAAAGATCTTGTAATTCTAAGGTGTTTTTTGATTTTGCGAAACTTCTTCTTTCGCGATAGTCTCCAAATTTTTCTACTTTATAAGCCACGATATCACCCCATACACTATAATTTTATAGACTATAAATTCGCCTAAAGGCGACGAATTACCAATTTATAATTTTATCTTAGATAAAAATTAAAGTCAATGCTTTTTTGCCCGATAAACATAAAAACCTTTACTTTTTTCTATCAATTCCAAATTATAAACATTATTTAGTTTTTTAACAAAGGATTTAGCTCCTTGATCTTTACGCATCACATACCATAATTCCCCATCTTTATTAAGGTGTTCTTCAGCACCTGCTAAAATATCAATAAGTACTTTATTACCCGCTCGAATCGGAGGATTGGTAATAATCAAATCATACTTATCAGTAATGCTTTCATAAGCATTGCTTACAAACGCTTTTGCATCAACTTCGTTTCTGCCAATATTCATTTCCGACAAATGAACCGCTCGTTTATTTACGTCAACCATATCTACATGACAATGTAATACTTTACCGATGGTTAATCCCATAAATCCATAACCACATCCAACATCTAAAACGTTGTTAAAAGTTCTATCATTATTTTTTAAAAAAGTTTCAATCAAAAATCTTGACCCGTAGTCTATTTTATCTTTAGAAAAAACTCCCAAATCACTTAAAAAAGACAACTTAATATTGTTGTACTCATATTCTATTAATCTAAACTCGCTTTTTAAGTTTTCGTTACTCGTAAAATAGTGTTCCAAAGGCCAGGTCTCCTTTTTGATAAATACCCCAACATTTTACCAAAAAATGCCCGCTTTTTCAATAATATTTATACTTATTTTTGCCTTTTTGTGCTTTTTCTTTCAGATTTGTCAAATAATTTACATTTTATTAACAAAAAAAGTAAGATTTTTGACAAAATCTTACTTATTATCTATTGCAGCCTTAACAAAATTTAAGAACAAAGGATGCGCATGTGTTGGTCTAGATTTAAATTCCGGATGAAATTGACAAGCAATAAAGAATTTTAAATTTGGATTCTCAACAATCTCTACAAGATCACTCTTTTCATTAATCCCCGAAAAGACTAATCCCTTCTTCTCTAACTCTTCCTTATATGCATTATTAAATTCATACCTATGTCTATGTCTTTCCAAGATATGCCTTTCACCATAACACTTATATGCTAACGTATCTTTTTCAATAGAACAATCATAATTTCCTAATCTTAATGTACCACCCATATTAACAATTGCTTTTTGATCAGCCATTAAGTCAATAACAGGATCTTTACATGTTACATCAAATTCTCTTGACGATGCTCCCTTTATCCCACATACATTTCTAGCAAATTCTATAACAGCAAGTTGCATACCTAAACATATTCCTAAATAAGGAATATTATTAGTTCTTGCATAGGTTATTGCTTTTATTTTACCATCTATGCCTCTAGAACCAAATCCACCAGGAACTAATATACCTTTTGAATTTTTAAAAACTTTTTTTAGATCAACCGATGAGTCTTCCAAAGACTCTGAATCAATCCAATTAACATGAACTTTAGTATTATAAACATATCCTGCGTGCATCAAAGCTTCTTTTACTGATAAATACGCATCATGTAATTCAACATATTTACCAACTAAAGCTATTTCCACTTCTTCTGTTAAATGATCAACTTTATCAATTAAGTTCGTCCATTCTTTCAAATTTGCTTTCTTAAGCGGCATATCAAATTGTTTTAAAATTATTTCATCAAATTTCTGATTATAATAATTAATTGGAATATCATATATGTTTTGTACATCAACTGAATCTATTATATTTGTAACCGGTACCGAACAATAAAGTGATAATTTCTCTTTTATATTTTTAGGAGTAGGAATTGGTGTTCTACATACCAAAGCGTCCGCTCTAATACCCATATTTCTTAATTCCTTAACACTATTTTGCGTTGGTTTTGTCTTTAGTTCATCTGAACCAAATATAAATGGAATTAATGTTGTATGAACAAAGAAAGTTTCTTTGCTTCCTTTTTCGTATTGAATTTGTCTTAATGCCTCAATAAAAACAGTAGACTCAATATCTCCAACAGTACCACCTATCTCTGTTATTACAAAATCCGCTCCAGATGAAACCCCTGCTTCATATACTTTATTTTTGATTTCATTTGTTACATGAGGAATCATTTGAACAGTAGCTCCTAAGAACTCTCCTCTTCTTTCCTTTTCAATTATTGTCGAATATATTTTTCCACTAGTAATATTTGATGTATAATTTAATTCTTCATCAATAAATCTTTCATAGTGGCCTAAGTCTAAATCTGTCTCACATCCATCATAAGTAACAAAAACTTCACCATGTTGAACAGGATTCATTGTTCCAGGGTCAACATTAATGTATGGATCGAATTTCTGCATGAAAACTTTATATCCCCTCGTTTTAAGAAGGAGCGCAATACTTGATGCTGTAATTCCTTTACCTAATCCAGATACAACACCACCAGTTACAAAAATATATTTAGTCATAAAAAATAGTCCTCCAACTTGAGAACCACGGGCTCTTCTTAATTATACCACTGCCAAAAAGATTATTAAATAAAAAAGCAAAAATATTAATATATTCTTGCTTCTTTTTTTACTGAATCTTTTCTTCTAGCATTTTTTAATCTAGTTGCTAATCTTACTCTTTCAGGAGCATATCCTAAATATTGACTTTCAAAATATTCTGAAATCTCTTTTGCATCACTATAACGTGAAGGATCTACTTTTTCTTCTCCTAAGCATTTATAAATCTCATATGCTTTTACATACACTCTACTTGCTTCTTTCGCAGAAGCTAAATCATGTATATGTGGAACAATAGATTTTATCTCACATATAGTTTTCCCATCTATTGAACGAACGCTCGTAGCACCAAAAGCTTGCGAAACAGATTTTGCATCATCACAAGGATATACGCTTTCAGTACGTTCCATATATTCCCAAAATTCAGGGCTCATATAACTTAAATGACGTTTAACATCCTCTTTTGTAATAGCTAAAGATCCAACATCATTTCCATATCCCGGTTCCAATGTATATGGCATACCGATTGGTTCAACTTTATAAAATTTTGATTCTAAATATTGGGTATATTTTTCAAACATTTCTTTATTTCTCTCTTTTAAAGATTTTAAACATTCAGAAACAGAAAATTCATTAAATTTTCCTTCATTAACGCCTGAACTTATATAATCATAAAATGTTTTTAAGTTTTGCTTCTCTGCTCTCAAATTAGAAAGCATTTTTTTTAGCATTTCTCTTTTCTCTTTAGAATAACGTCTTGAGCTTCTTGTTTGTAACAGTGCAACACGAGCTCTATACACTAATATTTTTAAAGCTCTTAAAGAAAGAATTTTATGTTCTTCAATTCTATTATTTAATATTTCCTTTACTTCTGGTTTCATTAAAAATCACCCCTCGAATGGCTATTATTATACACAAAAATGCGCATTAA
The DNA here is from genome assembly GCA_016288635.1 of Caryophanales bacterium. Classification (GTDB taxonomy): domain Bacteria; phylum Bacillota_I; class Bacilli_A; order RF39; family UBA660; genus JAEEKZ01. The sequence continues at coordinate 29,696 of JAEEKZ010000033.1, read as the reverse complement.
TCAACAATTTTTAATAATGCATCAATTTATGTAATTCATATATTTTTTTAGATAAGTCTCTAAATATTTCTGGCTTACTAGAATAATTCCCATTTGATAATACAACGATTATATATGGATGTTCATCATAAACTATACCAACGTTATGATAATAAACATCAAACCAACCATATTTATGAGCCACTTTTGGAAGTCCTTCATATATTAAATAATTACTATAATCATTTATAAAATATCCTTTAAGCTCGTCACCATATTCACTAGATTCTAAAAAACTATATAACTTTTTAAATACGACAAGTTGATCATCAACGGTAGTATTACCATAATTGTCTCCTCCGATAAGGGTATATTTAGTTCCTAGATTATTTCCATACTTCTTTAAGTTTTGAAATCCTATTGTTTTAATCAAATTAGCATGTGCAGAATTCGAACTAACCGAAATAGCATCTTTTACCCAATTTCTTGTGGTATTTGTAATCATATTATTTTCATAGATATATAAAGCGTCTAAAGTTTTAATTAAACTAGCACCATAATAAACAGTTTCATTTTTATATTTATAAGTATATTCATTTTCAATATTATAGTATCCTAAACTCACTTTATAGTTTTTTGCTTTGATATATTTTTCTAAACTGATTACATAATTATCAACTGAACTATCGTCCATTGTATCAATATATATTTTTCTTTCAATAGACGATTCGTTTCCCGAAGAATCCTTTACTTCGTATTTAATTGTATATATACCTGCTTTTTCATAATCAATATCGTTATTTACAACAATGCTACCACTCAAATCACCATCATAATTGTCAAGTGCTATACATCCCTCATCTTCATATTTCTTTCCATTAAATATAAAAATTTTCTCTTCCCCATTTAATGTCATTTCAGGGATTTTATTATCAACAACGTTTACCACTCTGCTAACACTATCTTCTTTATTTCTTGAATTAGTGACTTTGTAAACTAATGTATATTGACCAAGTTTTAATGTATCGACACTTCCATCTGTAACCACATTGGCAGTCAAATCTCCGTCTTTTGCATCATATGCCACAAACCCAGGATCAGAATATGTATCTCCATATCCTATAGTCATTTCTGGTGCTCCTACAAGTTCTATATAAAATGTCTTAAATTTTTCTTTAAAGAAAAAATGGTAAGTAACAAGACAAATGTCTATTAGCACAACCCATGCAAAGATAATACAAACCAATCTAAAAAATTTCTTATTTATTTTTCTTTTAGTCATTTAAGCTACCTCTCTATTCTAACTATATTTTTTTGAAAATTTTAAAAAAATTACTATTGTACAAATGTATTTATTATATTTTCCTTTTTTAACCCATTTATATAACTATTAATAACCATAACACCTTTACCAAATGGTTTAACAATATCTAAGCAAATATTCCCATCTTTACATGTAATCTTAAATTGATTTTTAGATATTTCGATTATCTTACCAACTTCATCTACTTTTGCTTCTTCATAATGAGCATCAACTATTTTTAATTCTAATCCATTAATGATAGTATTAGCCAATGGCTCAGGATTTAATCCTTTTATTTTATTAATTATATTTACTCCATTGTCATTAAAATCTATATGTTCAAATTCTCTCTTTATTAGAGTTGTATAGGTTGCTTCCTCATTATTTTGTTTATAATGTTCTACATTACCACTTACCAAATAGTCAAGATTTTCAAATAAAAGGTTAGCACCCAAAACGCTTAATCTTTTATACAATTCACCATAATTATCACCATTAATATCTAAAGAATCTTGAACAATTACATCCCCGGTGTCCATGCCTTCATCCATATACATTAAAGTTACTCCGGTTTTTTCTTCACCATTAAAAATAGCAAAATTGATTGGAGATGCACCTCTATATTTAGGAAGCAATGAAGCATGTACATTAATTGGACCATATTTAGGCATGTCTAATATTTCCTTTGGTAATATTTGTCCATATGCACATGTAACTAACAAATCAAAATCTAGTTCTTTTAATACCTCATAATCTTTTCTAATTTTCTCTGGTTGAAAAACAGGAATACCATTTGCCTCAGCTAATAATTTAACTGGAGATTTTGTTAAAACTTTTTTTCTACCAACATATGTATCAGGTTGAGTGACAACCATTAATACATTTGTATTCTTAATTAACATATCTAAAACAGGAACGCTAAACTCAGGAGTTCCCATAAAAACCACTTTAATATTTTTACTCATAATTATCTTCCCTTATGCCTTTATTTTAACATAGCACAAAATAAAAAACTACACGAAGTAGTTTTATTATTCATCACCTTTATTTTTAAATTGTAATATTATTGGTGTACCCTCTAAATCAAATGCCTTTCTTAATTCATTTTCCAAATATCTTTCATAACTGAAATGAACTAATCCTTTATTATTAACTTGTAATGTAAACTTAGGTGGACACTTATCTGTTTGTTTAACAAAATATATTTTTAATCTTTTTCCTTTGTATGAAGGGGCAATATGCATTAAATAAGCTTCCTCTATACAATCATTTAATAAATTTGTAGGTATCTCTTTACGATTATTTTCATATGCTTTAATTATCTCTGGCATTAATGTATGCATTCTTTTCTTAGTTTTTGCGGATAAATAAACTACCTTTGCATATGGTGCAAACTTGAAATACTCTTCCATATTTATTTTCCAAGTTTTTAAATCCATATCAGGGTTACTTACAGTATCCCATTTATTAACTGCAATAACGACACCTTTACCAGCTTCAATTGCATAAGACAAAATATGTTTATCGTGTTCGATTATTCCTGTTGAAGCATCAACAACAAGCACACATACATTACTACGTTCCATTGCTTTTAAACTTCTAAGTAAACTATATTTTTCAACATTTTCAAAAATATGACCTTTTTTACGCATACCAGCTGTGTCAATAACTGTATACTCGTTTCCTTCATATCTAAACTTAGTGTCAATTGCATCTCTTGTAGTTCCTGCAACATCACTTACTATTACTCTATTCTCATTTAATAAAGCATTAACCAAACTGCTTTTTCCAACATTTGGTCTACCTATAAAACAAAACTTTAATGTATCATCTGCTTTTTCTTCCACTTCATGCATATCTTTAGTAATATCATCTAATAATTTGTCAAATCCCAAATTTTGAACACCACTAACAGGATATAAATCGCCAAAACCTAATTCATAAAAATTATATACATTGTCATTTCTCTTATCATTATCTAATTTATTAACTACAACATATACCTTTTTTTGAGATTTCATTAATAAATCTCTAACATAATAATCACTGGAATCAAGTTCACTCATTCCATCAACAACAAATAAAATTTTATCTGCCTCTTCAATCCCTAATTGTGCTTGAGCAATGATATTATCATTTACACTAGATCCATCAGAAAAAATACCGCCTGTATCAATTAAATGGAACTTCTTATCATTATAAGTAACGGTTCCATATATTCTATCTCTTGTTATACCAGGAGTATCCAATATTATGGCTTTCTTTTCATGAATCAGTCTATTGAAAATAGTACTCTTACCAACATTAGGTTTTCCTACTAAACAAACTGTTTCCATATTTACTCCCCTTTTATAATATTTTCTATAATATTATATACATCTTCTTTTCCTTTTTTGGTAATAATTGAAAATGGAATAAATGATTCATTTTCTCCCAACTTCAATGTTTCATTTATCAATTTATCTTGCTTTATTCTTGCATTCTTAGAAACCTTATCGTACTTAGTAGCTACCACAGTAACATCAATATTATAGTACTTTAAAAAATCATACATTAACACGTCATCTTCAGTTGGTTTATGTCTGTAATCAATTAATAAAAACGCTCTTCTTAATGTTGATCTTGTTTTAAGATACTCTTCAATCATTAATCCAAATTTCTTTTGTGTAGCCTTATCTACGCTAGCATACCCATATCCAGGAACATCAACTAGATAAAAACTATCATTAACCAAATAGAAATTTAACGTTTGTGTCTTACCTGGTTTAGATGAAGTTCTAGCAAAGTTTTTTCTTTCCACTATAGTGTTAATAAAACTACTTTTACCTACGTTACTTCTTCCTAATAACAAAAATTCTGGAAGGTTATCTTCCGGATATTGACTTACTCTAACCGCTATTTTAGGTTCTTGAACTGATTCAATTTGCATGATAAATCACCGGCATCATTATATAATACTACCTTGAAAAAAGCAAATAAGCACTAATTACAAAAAAATCCGAACACAAAGTTCGGACTTTTTTTAACAGATAGAACCACTAATGATTCTTCTAATATTTGAACCAATAGTCTGGCCCAGTTTAACTAATGTAGTTACTATTCTTGCAATAACATTTAAACTAGAAATACTAAGGCCACCACCTTTTACACAAAACAATTCATAATTAGACATTTTCTTCTCACTCCTTTACTTATTACATTTTTGAGGATTAATATATCCGTCAACTAGGCCTGCTATAAATGCAACCAAAGCAGAAACAATTGATATAGCACCAATTTTGGTAAATCCTCCATATACTTTAAATAATTCATTATTGTTTAACTCTATTTCCATTTCAAACCTCCTTAATAAACCAAATAATTCATTATTATTTTTATTATTCTTTGTTTATTACCAAATATTTTTATTAATGATATTTCATTATTTTTCATAACTTTATTAACACTTATTTTAAATGTTTGATAATTACCATTTGACCCAAAATTAATATCACTTATTTCTTCAATCAAGTATTTTATTTTTTTACCATTTATTAATAAATAATCTCCGTTTATTAATAAATTAGAGTCATTTACATTCATATCAACATATAAATAATCATCTTTATATATTGCATATACATTTTTATATTCATATATTTTACCCAAGAAAAGAACGGGCATAAAACAAATGATAAATAAAGAAATAATAACCACAAACCAATCTATTTTTGGAATCATATTTATCAAATTATAATAATTATATTTATTCACAACATCTCTCCATATTTATTACCTTATCAAACAAATCATCTTGCTTCTTATGTGTAACATATATAATTGTTTTATCCTTATATTCTCTTTTTATATTACAAATAATTTTTCTTTCTAATTTATAATCTACTTCGCTAAGCGATTCATCTAAAATTAAAATATTAAACGAATTAAGAAGAGACCTTGCTAAAATAATTCTTTGACGTTCCCCGCCAGATAAATTATTTGAATCCATATTTATAAAAGTCTCATATCTAAGCGGTTTATTCTTTACTATTTCATCAACATGACAAATCTTCATTATTTTATAAAATAATTCACTATCCACTTCTCTATTAAAATTCAAATTATTTTTAATACTATCACTCATCAAATTTTCATATTGGCCAACATATAAAATATTATTAACTAAATCAATTCTTTTTAAGTCCTTATAGTTGATATCACCAATAAACAAATCTCCTTTCTTTATAGACTCTAAACCAGCAATTATTTTACAGAGGGAGCTTTTACCACATCCGCTTCTACCCTTAAGCAATATTTTTTCTCCATAAGAAACTTTTAAAGAAAAGTTAGATAAAATATTTATAAAATCATTATATGTAAAACTAATATTATCAATAAACAAGTTGTAATTAGATAGATTAATATTTGATGAAGAATCTTCCTCCACCGGAACATCTATAAAATCATTAATTTTATCAAATGATGCCTTCAAAAAATTAAACTTAGGAAGTACATCAATAAAGTTCTTAATAGGATCCAAGAAAAAAGAAATCAAAGTATTAAACAAAACAAGATTAACAAAATCTAAAGACCCATTTTTAATTAAAAACAAACCAAATATATTAATAAATAAATAACATAATTCAGACACAAAATTTTTCAAGCTTTCTATCTTTATACAAAAATCGTTCATTGAAAATTCATCATTAATAAATTCAGAAATTCTATACTCATTTTCTTTTAAAATTTTATTAGTGACATTCAAATTATTAATGCTTTGAAAACAAGAAATACTATCAATTAAATAAGAATTATATTTATCTTTATAATCGATATTTTGCATCACCTTTTTATAAAGATATTTACTGTAAAATAAACCAATAACCAAGTACACTAATAAACTTAAACAAAGAATCAAAAAAAGCTTATTATTAATACTATATAGAATTGGAATAGTAACCAACGTTAGAATAAAATCAAGGAAAAAAGCAATAAATAAATCTGTAAATAAACTTTTAACATTACCTACTTCAGATACTCTTGTAACTATTTCCCCAACAGTTCTACTGAAGATTACCTTTGAAGGAAGATGAAATAAATGATTAATAAATTCTTTTAACAAACTAGTTTCTAAATGCATATTAATATAATTTTCATAGTAAGCTCTTAAAAATTGTAAAATACATTTAAAAACAAGAATTATGAAAAAAAGAATAACAATTAATTTAAGATTATTTTCAAGATTATTAATTCCAACTTTAAAGAAAAAAGAATTAATAATTGAAAATAAAACAAATAATATATTTATCATAAATAACATAAACAATAGTTTTTTATTATCCTTAACAAATACCATAATTAAATCTAGTAATTTATTATCTTTTTTTAAATACAATATTTTATCTTTGGGATAGAATTCCAAAATAACACCGGTCCATTTATTTAAGAAATCATCCATATAATAAATAACTTTCCCTATTGCGGGATCCATAACAACAACCTTATTTTTCTTAACCTCATATACAACAACAAAATGAAGTAATCCATTAGTATTTAAATGTGCAATAATGGGATATACAAGATTGCTTGATAAATTATCTATCTTTTTTCCACAAGCATCAAAGCCATACTTCTTTGCAGTTTCAATTAAATTAAATGCAGTTGTTCCATCTTTATCAGTATGTGTGTCTATTCTAAGTCTTTCTATTGGAACATTTCCCCCGTAGTGTCTAATAATTGACAACAAAGAAGCAACCCCGCAATCTCTTAAATCATTTTGTTTAACAATCTTCATTTAATCCTCCTTCACAAATATACTTATAAAAGACGGGGATAAATTCCTTTATTTTATTCAAAAAAACGCAATATTTTACTTAAAAAAGCGAAAATATCAATATTTTTAGCAATTTTGTTGACTTTTAATTTTTTTGTGTGTTATACTTTATTTGCACTTGAGAACTGGAGGAATACCCAAGTTCGGTTGAAGGGACCGGTCTTGAAAACCGGGAGGTCAAGCAATTGGCGCAGGGGTTCGAATCCCTTTTCCTCCGCCAGTGTTATTATTTATTTATCGCGGGATGGTAGCAGTCTGGTAGCTCGTCGGGCTCATAACCCGAAGGTCGTAGGTTCAAATCCTTCTCCCGCAACCAATGGTTCCGTAGTCTAGTGGTCTATGACGTCTGCCTGTCACGCAGAAGATCGTGGGTTCAAACCCCATCGGAACCGCCATTTATGGCTTCATAGCTCAGTTGGTAGAGCAGAGGACTGAAAATCCTTGTGTCGCTGGTTCAATTCCCGCTGGAGCCACCATTTATGATAAAAACATTGCAGAACAAATTGTTCTGCTTTTTGTTTTCATAAAAAAAGATTAGTTGCTATAAAACTAATCTTCTAATTTTGTACTAACAATTTTTGATACACCTGATTCTTGCATTGTTATTCCATACAAGCAATCCGCATATTCCATCATTCTCTTCTTATGAGTAATTAATACAAACTGCGCATCTTTCTTAGCTTCGTTAATATATTTGCCAAACATATCTACATTTGCTTCATCAAGTGCAGCCTCAGCTTCATCTAATACAATAAATGGAACTGGTCTAACGTTTAATATTGCAAACAATAAACATATTGCCGTTAATGCTTGTTCTCCACCAGATAATGCCACAGTGGAATTAATCTTCTTTCCAGGAGGTTCAGCAATTATTTCAATTCCACTAGTTAATAAATCATCAGGATTACTTAACTTAAGTTCCCCTTTTCCACCCTGGAATATCTTTTTAAATACAATTTCAAATTGTTTAGAAATAGCTTCGAATGATTCTTTAAATTTAGCAACCATAATATCATCCATTTCATCAATGATATTATTTAATTCTTCACTAGCTCCTTCCAAATCTTCTCTTTGGGTCTCAAGAAATTCATATCTTTTTGAAAGCCTATCATATTCCTGAATAGAGCCGATATTTACCTCTCCTAGAGAATCAAGATCTTTCTTAATTTTCTTAACCTTGTCTCTAGCAATTAAAGGGTCAATATCTAACTGATATTTAGCTTCTGCTGCCTCATATGTTAAATTGTAATTCTCACTTAAATTAACTAATAAATTATCTAATTTAACATCTAATCTATTCTTCTCTATTTCTTTATTCTTTAATTCATTCTGAAGTTTATTGTATTCAGAGTTTTTCTTTTGATATTCTAATTCTAATTCATTTATATCATTAGATAAATCTGTTCTTCTATTCTTTAAGTTATTCAAATTCTTTTCTAATAAAGTCTTCTCTTCACTCTTCTTAGTAAATTCCTCAAGTATCTTTATTAATTCTTCATCTAACTTATTATCAATGATATTAATTGAACCAGATATTTCAGACTTTTTCTCTTCAAGAGATTGATTCAAAGTATTTAATCTATAAGTTTTATTATTAATTTCTTCTTTAAGAACAACTAATTCTTTATTTAAACTTTCCTCTTCTTCTACTAAATCAAAGAATTTATCGTTAATATTTTGTTGTTCAATTTGAATATTCTTTAAATTAGTCAATTCTTCTTGATATTCATTTTTAGTTTTTCTTAAATTTTGTTTAGCATTAATTACTGAATCCCCGCGAGAATATCCTCCTGTAACAGATCCACCAACATGCATTATTTCTCCATTTAAAGAAACCGCTCTAAACTTATAATCAAATTCTTTACAAATTCTATTTAAATCATCAACGTCACTAACAACTACAACATTGCCGAGTTGATTCTCAATAATATTCTTATAATTACTATCATATCTAACTAAATCACTTGCTATTCCAACAAACGATTTATCCTTCTTTAGTTTATCAATAGTCTTATTGTCTAAATAACGAGATTTAATTACATCAATTGGGAAAAATGTTGCTCTTCCAAGTCTCTCATCATTAAGAAACTTGATGCATTTTTTAGAAACTTCATTATTATCTACTACAATAAAGTTAGAACTTGCTCCAAGCGCTATATTAATAGCAACCTCATAATCTTCGGAAACCTCAATTATGTTTCCAATTGTATTATAAACTCCATCAAGTCGAGTATTATTAATAACATTTCTAACTGAGTTAGGAAGTTTTTCTTCATTAAGAATATTATTTTCTAGAATCTCAATTTTATTTTGTAACATAAGTAATTGTTTATTCTTTTCTTCGACTTGCGAACCAATTGTTGTTCTTTTTATTTTAAACTTTAATAATTCATTACTTACATCATTTAACTTGGTTTCTTTATCAAGTTTCTTTTTAACAATATCATCAATTTCTGAACTAAGAACATTAACATTCTTTTCTAGTTCTAGTTCTTCTTCTTTACTCTTAATCAAATTACTACTTATATTAGATTTATCAATTCCGTATTTTTGTCTTTCAAGAGTAACTTGCTTTTGACTAGCTAATTTAGATAGTTCATCATTAATCATTATTAATTTTGTATTAACACTAGATATTTCATCATCTAGTTTCATATTATCTAGTTTTAATCTTTCTAACTTAGAAGAATCGAATACATTTACTTGAGATAACCTGTTTTCAAGTTCTGCCATATCTCTTTTAATAGTTTCAAAGTTATCATTTATGGTTGTTATATCAGATGCTATTAAAGCTATTTCAACACCTTCAAGTTCTTCTTTTAAAGCAAGATATTTCTTAGCCATTTCGCTTTGCTTTTTTAAAGGGTCAACTGTTGTTGATAATTCGTCAATAACTAACTTAATTCTAATTAAGTTTTCTTTAGTTTTCTCTAATTTTCTAAGTGCCTCTTCTTTTCTCTTTTTATATTTTAATACTCCAGCAGCGGACTCAAATATTACTCTTCTATCAATTGGTTTTGAATTAACAATTTCTGTAATATTTCCTTGGCTAATAATGTTAAATGCATTTACGCCAGCTCCAGAATCAATAAATAGATTAGTAATATCTTTTAATCTAACCCTTGTATTATTTATATAATATTCATTTTCACCAGTGATATATACCGTTCTTTTTATTTCAATTTCCTCAAATTCACTATTTAAATAATGATCTTTATTATCGAATACTAAACTTACACTAGCTCTTTTTTGAGCTTCTCTTGAATCAGATCCAGAAAATATTACATCAGCCATATTTTCAGACCCACGTAATGATTTAACTGATTGCTCACCTAGTACCCACCTTATTGCATCCACTATATTACTTTTACCAGATCCATTAGGGCCTACTACAGCAGTTATACCCTTATTGATTTCTAAATCAATTTTATCAGCAAAAGATTTAAACCCATTAATTTTTATACTTTTTAAATACATTTAATCACCTACTTGGCACTTTTTTTATAAGCGTCATAAGCAGCATTTTGCTCTGCTTCTTTTTTTGATTTTCCTACACCCCTACCATAAACTATATTATCTATTCTTACTTCATATGTAAAAGTTTTATCATGTGGAGCACCTTCTTCAGAAACAAGAACATACTCTAATGACTTCTTATCAGTTTGTACAAATTCTTGTAAAGCCGTTTTATAATCGCTTAAAAATTCAACATTATCCTCGATATATGGAATAACCGTTTTATAAACGTATTTTTTAGCTATATCTATACCATGGTCCAAATAAATTGCACCAAGAATCGCTTCAAACACATCTGCAATTATAGTATCATTGCAAACTTGACCATGTCCTAATTTAATATAATGTTGTAATCCGATTTGTTTTGAATAAAATGCAAGAGCATTTTCACATACATAGCTAGCTCTTTTTTTAGTCATAATACCTTCGCTATAATCAGTATTTAAATAAAAAAATTCACTAGTAATAAATTCTAATATAGCATCGCCTAAGTATTCTAGACGTTCATAATCAACTGCACCTTTATGCTCATTAGAAAATGAACTATGAGTTAGCGCAATATCATAATACTTCTTATTTTTGATATCTATTCCTAAATCTTTTAAAAATTTCATTTTAATCAATCCAATCCTAATAAATTATAGCAAATATTTTAACAAAATAATAGTATTATCCCTAGTATTTAGCGTTATTTAATTAATGCGAAATAAAACTTGTTAGATTTACAAAAAAAATAAAATATAGTAAAATTATCTTGGGTGGAAAAATGAAGGGACTTGTTATTAATATAATTAAACTATATCAAGCAACTCCCTTACAATCACATGGTTCATGCAGATTTACACCAACATGTAGCCAATATATGATTGATGCGATAAATGAATACGGATTAAAAAAAGGATTGAAACTCGGATTTAAAAGAATAGCTAAATGTAGGCCAGGAGGTCCTTTTGGATATGACCCTGTTATAAAGGAGAATAAAAAGAATGAAAAAAACGATATTACTAATAATTAGTATTTTATTATTATCAGGATGTTCACTACAGAATGATAATTTAAATGGATCAACAATATATGTAACTAATTATCCAATCAAATACCTTGTTGAAACATTATATAAGAGTACTGAAACGGACGAAACATATGGAACAATAAAAAGTATATATCCAAATGATGTTGATACTTTAAACTATGAATTAACCGACAAATTAATTAAGGAATATTCTCAAGCAAGTATGTTTGTTTATAATGGACTATCAAATGAAAAGAATATAGCTAAAAAATTTATAAATAATAATAGAAATATACTTATCATGGATGTCTCATATGGGTTATCAACAAAGAATGCTATTGAAGAATTATGGTTAAGTCCAAATAACTATTTAATGTTAGCCAAAAATATTAAAGATACTTTTAAAGATTATTTAACAAATAAAACAATTATATCTGATGTTGAAACAAATTATGCTAATTTTGCTGAAACTATGTCACTATTAGATGCAGATTTACGAAGTATTGGCAACCAAGCAAAAACAAATAATACTAATACTATAGTAGTTACCAAATCAACATATAAATTCTTAGAATCTTACGGATTTATAATTGTAAACCTAGAAGATCCTGGATACCAAACAGAAGATGGGCAAAAAACAATTAAACATAATTTTGATAATGGAAAATATAAAACATTAATCACTGATGTAAATGACGAAAGTGAATTAGTTAAGTCTCTAGTAGAAAATAACAAAGCTAAAAAAATAGAGTTGAATACAATGACTAAAGGTATAACAGATGACAATTATATAGAGACGATGCAAGAATTCATTAACAACCTTCAAGCAACCACAAATTAAATTGACAAAGCATAAGAATTACGATATTATATTTTCGTAACCTTTTTGGAGTAGTACTCAAGAGGCTGAAGAGGCGCCCCTGCTAAGGGTGTAGACCGGGCAACTGGTGCGAGAGTTCAAATCTCTCCTGCTCCGCCAATTAAAAAATAGTTCTCAAAAGAGAACTTTTTTTATGTCTAAAAATATGCAATAAAAAAACTAGTTATAAACTAGTAATTTTTAAAATGGTGACCCGCACGGGATTTGAACCCGTAAATGCTGCCGTGAAAGGGCAGTGTGTTAAACCGTTTCACCAACGGGCCATACACAATGGTGGGCCTGGGGGGACTTGAACCTCCGACCTCATGCTTATCAGGCATGCGCTCTAACCTGCTGAGCTACAAGCCCATTGCAAGAATGATTATACGATATTAACTGTATAAAATCAAGCATTAATTTACATAATTTGGTGTCCCCTTGGGGGATCGAACCCCAGACCCACTGATTAAGAGTCAGTTGCTCTACCAGCTGAGCTAAGGAGACATAAACCAAATACATAACGAATTATAGCAAAAAAAAAGATGATTGTATAGTGTTTTTTTAAACAAATCATAAAAAAAAGACTATTTTTCAGTCTTTTTTTCAGTACTTTCTATCTTTTTAATTGCAGCTTTCAAAGTTTTAACAGTATTTTTCTTAACTTCTTCAGCAGCAGATTCAAGTTTAGGCTTAGCTGCTTTTACAGCAGTATCTACTAACTCTTGAGCTTTTTTCTCAATTTCTCCTGCTTTCTTCTTTGCAGCGTCTAAAGCTTTTTCTTTATCGAAATTTGATAATCCTTCTTTAATTTCATCAACTTTGATAAGAACTGCTTCTTTTATTTCTTCAACATCAAGATTCTTGGCATTTTCAACTAATTCATTTAATTTCTTTCCAAGTTCTTTTCTTGTTTCATCTCCACTAGCTGGAGCAAATAATAATCCTAAACCTACTCCTAAACCAGCACCAGCAACAAAAGCTCCTAATTTACTACCTTTACTCATAATCTTCCTCCTCTTCTTCATCTTCATGCTTTTTTTTCTTACTAAATAGAACTTTTCCTAGTAGACTATCTAAAAAACCTAAAAGTCTATCTGTAATAGTATTCATTCTAGATGTAGCAAAATCAATCGCGGAAAAAAGTCCATTCACTTTTTCTAATTTACCATTAACATCATCTAATGTTGCATCAACTTTTTTTAAAGTTCCAACTAATTTAATGATAAAAACTATCAAAGCAACTAATAATATTGCTAATAAAATGTAAATCATAACAGGCATAAATTCTTTTAAAAAAGCCATTATTCTTCATCCTCTCCAGAATCATACATTGATTCCATTAAATCAAACAAATCATTATCTACGTCTTTTTCACCATCAAAGTCATCATCTTTAACAGCTTTAATTTCTTTAGTTGGTTCAACATTTTCTTCATCATCTTCATCTCTAAAGTTTTTGTTAAAGTCAACTTTTTCTTCTTCATCCTCTGCATCAATAGTAATTTTTAAATCAGCAGTATCTTCAAGCATTTCATCAATTGTTTTGATTTTCTCTTCTTTTTCTTCTTTTGTAATCGTTTTAACTTCCTCGTTCTCGTGTTTCTTCTCGTCTAGAACCCCAAAAGCCTTATCTCTAACACTTTGGACATCTAAATCACCCTTACGAGCAGGTTCTTCGCCACGATTAACTACATCATCTATAACATAATCTTCATTAAGTACACCAAATACCGGTGAAATAATTGGAGAATTTTTAAATCTCTTTTTCTCTCCATTATTTTCAACTTTTTCTAATCTTGAATATTCCTTTTTAGGTTTTTCATTAACGGATGCTTTTTTTAATCTATCTCTTTCATAATCCATTACATTTGTAGATTTCTTTGGAATAGTTGGTGCAGATACTTGAGAAAATTCATCTTCATCAAAATCAGGAAATGGGAAAGTTTCTTTCTTTGGTTCTTCTTCCTCTTCTTCATCATCGATTTTAGAAATCACAGATTCTGCTGACTGAGATCGCTTTTCCTCTCTACTTACTACTGGAGGCTTATACTCAGTATAAGCTATATTTGATTCACTTTTAGTAACTTCCTCTTTTTTCTTCTCTTCTGTTTTCTTGGCAGTATCTTCATCAGCTTCTTGGTCATCAATAAAGATAATACCTTTAATCTTGTCAATTAGTCCCATAACTGTATTCCTTTCTAGTTTAATAAGTCAGAGTCATATTTTTCTTCCGAATTATCAACCTCTTGATACTCATTATCATAATTTAGATAATTACTATCTTTACTAGTAGTGTTAAATATATTAAAATCCTCTTCCGTATAAGTTAATACATCCTCTTTTAACATATTTTCTATAACACTATCATTATAGACGATGCTTTTCAAAATACTTAATGAATATATTAAACTTTCATTAATATTCTCCCTATTCACCATCACTTCTATTTTAGCATAATTATACATAATTTCAATCAAATATTTATTATCTTTGACCAAATTAATCTCCAAATATCCCTCTATTTCCTTATTATTAATTACCTTAGAATAATAAGCGCCATCAGTTTCTTTATACGTAGACTTTACTTTATTAAAGTGACTAACCATATCTACATATAAATAGTATTTAACATTCCCAGATTGTATAACATCGTTATATAGAGTATAACTTTGCACCATCATATTTCTTGGAAGATGATAACTATATCCTTTTCTATACGTATTAATTGTTGTTTTATCTTTATTTGAAACAGTACCTACGATATCATCAACAGTTAAATCTTTGATGTTAGTACAACCGCTAAATAAAAAAATTACTAAAATTAAAACTAAAAATTTTACATACTTTTTCATACCTAAATTATACCAAATAAAAAGGGAAAATTAAATATCTCTAGAATACTTTTTAGCATCTAGGAATTTAATATTTACCCCTTTACTGCTGAATTTATGCTCATATTCTGTTTCAACATTAGAAATGTCAGTTTTGTGTAAATCATATTCAACTCTATCTAATGTATATCCGTACTCTTTTAACGATTCTAATGAATATGCAAATAGATTATCATTATCCGTTTTCATAATAATATGTGGAATTCCTGTAAATAATCCATCATATACCTTTAAAAAAACATCAGAAGTTAATCTTCTCTTAGCATGTCTTTTTTTAGGCCATGGATCAGAAAAATTTAAGTAAATAGTATCAATATTGTTCTTAAAAATATCCCCTAATAGCGCAGCATCCATATTTAATACCTTTAGATTAGGTAAATCATACTCTCTTATTTTCTTTATAGCTACTGATAAAACACTAGAATATTTTTCTACCCCCACGTAATTAATATTTGGATTATTTAAAGCCATTCCCAAAAGAAAGTCACCTTTACCCATACCTATTTCAAGACAAATGGGATTATCATTTTCAAATCCAACTTCTTTATCATAAAAAAAACTACACGAATTTAGTATTTCATCTTTATCCTTTGGATTACGCATCCTCATAAAATCACTTCTTTTCTTTAACGAAAATTATTATATCATACAAATATCAAATATAGTCAAATACTGAATTATATGTTAATATTAAAATGTGATAAAAATGAAAAAAATACTGGAAATATTGAAAAGTATAGGAATATTATTATTATATTTATTATTACCGCCATTTCTAATGGCATTAACAAATTTAAATATCATTCCTTATATCATTTTAGCAATAATATATATACTTATATATAAAAAAGAATATCTTAAAATTAAAGAAATTAATAAAAAAACAATATTAACAGGACTTGTATGTTGGCTTATAGGTTTAGCTTTAATGTATGTAACTGCAATGATACTAACACATTTTTTATCAAGTGGGCCACAAAATCAAAATGCTGTTATTGAAAAATTAAATGGCAATAAAATCCCAACAATAATAAATGCAATTTTATTAATACCATTCTTGGAAGAAACGGCATTTAGACTAAGTTTTAAAAAATCAATTACAAATAAATATTTATATGTAATTATAACGTCATTAATTTTCGGTTTTCTTCATGTAATAGGAGAAAAAGGCATTAATCTCATATTTATTATTCCATACATGATGCCTGCTATAGCATTTGCTATTGCAAATGTTAAGACAGATAATATGTATTCATCAATAATATTTCATATGTTACATAATGCGTTATCAATAATATTGGTTTTATGAGGGTAAAATGGCAAAGAAAATATCAATAATAGTTTTAATATTTATTTTATTATTCTTTTACGCAACCTATATTTGTCCAAATACCATAACAGTAAAAGAAGAAACAATTAACGAGAAAATAGATAGTAATTATAATAATTTAACAATTCTTCAGTTTTCAGACATCTTATTTGGAACAACAATTAAAGAAGGAACATTCAATAAAATAATAAAAAGAATAAAAGAATATCATCCAGATATAATCGTATATTCCGGGGATTTGATTTATAGTGAATATGCTTTAAAAGGGCAAGAAAAAGAAACTTTAATAAATGGTTTAAAAAGTCTAGATGCATCTAAAAAATATGCTATTGTTGGCGACAATGATTTAAAAAAATACGATGTTTATAAAGAAATCATGGAAAGCTCAGGATTTATAATTTTAAACAATACCGAAGACTTCATATTTAATGGTTCAATAAAACCAATAAGCATAGTAGGAATTACAAATAAGAACTATGATAAAAAAATATTAAATAATAATGAAATGAAGCCAGAATACAGAATAGTATTAACACATCAACCAGATTATGCCGATATGATAGTAAATGATAATCCTGACATCAATTTAATACTATCAGGCCACTCTCTAGGAGGAATCATAAAAATTCCGTATTTTAAAGGATTGATTACTAAAAATGATGCCCATAAATATATAAATCATAAATACGAGATAAATGAAACAAAACTGTATGTGTCAAACGGATTGGGAACCGAAAAATATAACTTTAGATTTTTAAATAATCCAACAATAAATATATACAAAATAAAAACAACATAATATGTTGTTTTTTTGTTCTATAAAAATTCAACTATTCCGACATTCTCTTGGATTTTGTTAATTAAATCTTCAGTCTCATACTTATCAAATATATCTTTAAAGGTACTAACATCTAATAAGAACATATCAAAAAATTTCATAAATACTTCGCGATAATTTTTAATACCCAAATCTTTTAAATAATTAATATTTATCACAACTAATTTTTGATTTTCTTTTATTAATTCTTTTATCATATCAGGAACACAATCATCTAATAACTTTATTTCCTGATCAGTAAAATCTAATTTACTTAAAAAATCCATTAATTATTACCTCTCTTTTATATTCTTTAAAACTACCTGAACTGCCTCTTTTATTTTTCCTAATGTATCTTCAGAATATCCTTTTCCATCTGTTATAGTATGAAATAACAAATCCATATCGTTTGGATAATCTCCACTTAGTATATTTTTTTCTAAATTAGTAAACACACCTTCTTTAGAAACACTTTCATCCGCTAACAATTCGAACACTCCATTAACGCATGAAGTCATAGTTTGTAATTTGTCAAAGCGTGCTGTATCAATTGTTTGCCCTCCATTTGCGGATAACGCAGGATCCATAGGACTAAACGCTGTTTTCCTTTCATCTGCAGAATCTTTTGTACGTTTAACTGCAAACACAGAACTATTCATTAAATAAAGCGGATTTTTCTTTATCTTATCAGTTATACCTTGTTCTTTTGCTAAAACAATTCTTCTTTCTAATTCTTCAGGACTATAAGCCAGTAATTTAATATGAATCCAACTCTTAATATTAATTCCATTAGACATCAATACTGTAATAGAATCATTTAAATGACCATAAGGTATTGCCTGAATTTCCGGTATTGCCCTAGATAAATCCCCTTCAGTAATTACTTTTTTTAAAAGTCTTAGTTTGTCAGTCAAACTTTCCATAAATCCTCCCTTAGAAGGCCATTAAAGGAACTTTCTTTGGATCCAATCCACTATCAGTTAAAATATTAATAGCCTGCTTCAACTCTTCTAAATCATATTTAAGTAGAACATTTGGATTTAAGTAAATATCAAATGGATCTTTTCCAACATTTACCAATGCTTCCATTTTTTCAACCAATTCTTTATCAGTTAAAAATTCTACATTATCAACAAATATATCAAAATTAATATTTTGACTCTTTACATATTCAACATTTTTCTTCAATACTTCAGAATCAAATTTACTAACTACATTATTTAAATCAATATTATTGAAATCTGCAGGATTTAATCCTACTTCTTCCATATATCTTTCTACATCTTCTCTAGTAACCTTTTCAGTTTTAACTTTCTCTTCTTTAACTGGTTCCTCTTTTACTTCTTCAGCTTTTGGAACATTAAGAGCAGCTTCATTATTTTCTAATACCAAAGGGGCTTCCTCTTGAGAATCTGATAGATATCCATTATCACTAGATTCCTCTTTTTCAGGTTCTTCTTTGACTTCAGGCTCTTCTTTTACTGGTTCTTTAACTACTGCAGGAGCCACATATTTCTTATCAAATTCATATAAGCCATCTTCTGGAAACATCATTAATTTAGCGGCTTCTCTTTGTTCATTTTCATCAAAATCAAACTTAGCTAAAAGTGATGTAACAGAATCTCTTGTAATAGTACTTGATCCTTCTAAAGCCAATTTAAATATTTCATTTAATTTAACTTGATTCTCAATAGCCTCAGCCTTTCTCAATGCTAATTCATCAATTTGAGATACAGCAGAATTTAAGTCATTTCTAACAACTTTTAGTCTTTCCTCTCCTTTACCCAAATCTTCATCTATCTTTTCTAGTTCACCAGGTAGACCATTATTAAGACGATTTAGTACTTCAGCAGGATTAAAATCTAAACCTAATTTTTCATTTAAAAATGCAAAATCTTCTGCTTTAGACTTCCCTAACAAAGTTGTTAGTTTTTCAGCTTGAGTATTTAATTTTTTAGAATCTGATTTCAAACCATTAATCTTTGATTCTAATTCCTTTTTCTCATCCTCATTTTTCTTCTTTAACTTAAGAGCAACTTCGTTATCATCATCTAATTGTCTTAAAACAACACTATCTTCTCCTCTTAGGTTATATAACCTATTTAAAAGTTTACTATTATCTACCATATCTATCACCCTTTATCATCTTTACTATAAGATAATTATAGCAAAATGCATAATAAATGTAAATAAAATAATTAGTTCAAAAAAATAAGAAGTATCACTTAATATACTTCTTATTTTACAACTATGTTTACAATCTTTTCGGGTATAACAATTTCCTTAATTATTTCTTTTCCATCGACATGTTTCTTAACATTTTCATCTTCTAAAGCAAGCTTTAAGATGTCTTCCTTTGACGCTCCCTTATCATAACAAATAGTTGCTCTCATTTTACCATTTACCTGTACACCAATTGTAACATCAGTGTCAACTGTCTTTGCCTCATCATACTTAGGCCATTCTTCATATGCAATAGTTTTATTATGGCCTAATATCTCCCACATTTCTTCAGTAATATGTGGAGATATTGGATTCAATAACTTAACCAATCCTTCAGCGTATTCTTTAGGAATAATTGTTTCTTTATTACAAGCATTAACAAATATCATCATTTCAGATATTGCAGTATTAAATGCTAATGCTTCAAAATCATTGGTTACTTTCTTAACCATTTTATGATATGGCTTTTCAAGATTCTTATTTTCTTCCTCTTTTACAGTACCACTTTCAACAACTAGTCTCCATACTCTATCCAAGAATTTACGAGCACCCTCTACACCAGATTTACTCCATGGTTTAGAAGCTTCAAGCGGACCCATAAACATTTCATATAATCTTAATGTATCTGCGCCATATTCATTAATTACATCTAATGGATTAACAGCATATTCAGGATATCTCTTACCCATTTTTATACCATTTTCACCCAATATCATTCCTTGATGGACTAACTTCTTAAATGGCTCTTTAACAGTTACATAACCTTTATCATATAAATAATTGTTCCATATTCTAGAATACATTAAATGACCAACAGCATGCTCTGGACCACCAATATACAAATCAACAGGCATCCAATGTTCAAGTAACTTTTTATCAGCAAATTCTTTATCATTATTTGGATCAATATATCTTAAGAAATACCATGAAGATCCAGCAGATCCAGGCATAGTAGACGTTTCTCTTAAACCTTTCTTACCATCTTTTCTAGTATATTGCTTCCACTCAGTAGCATTCTCGAGTGGAGCTTTTCCATCTTGACCTTTATAATTATCAAGAATTGGTAATTCTAATGGTAACTCTTCATCATCTAAAACATAATCTGTCCCATCTTCCATATGAACAATTGGAACTGGTTCTCCCCAATATCTTTGACGAGCAAATATCCATTCTCTAAATTTATAATTAACTGTTCTTCTAGCAACACCCATTTTAACTAGCTTTTCAGTAATTGCTTCCTTAGCTTCTTCAACGGTTAATCCTGTAAATTCTTCTGAATTAATTAACTTACATCCTTTTCCTAAATAATCATATTTTTCAAAGGCTTGCTTTGAAACATCAGCTCCATCAATAACTTGAATCATTTCAATATTATGAACTTGTGCATATTCAAAGTCTCTTTGATCATGTGAAGGAACAGCCATAACAGCACCTGTACCATAATTAGCTAATACAAAGTCTCCAATAAATATATCTACTTCTTTTCCGTTTACAGGATTTATAGCTTTTACTCCTTCAAGTCTACAACCAGATTTACCTTTATTTAAATCAGTTCTATCCATTTCAGATTTTTTAGCCACTTCTGCTATATATTGATTTACTTCATCTTTATTAGTAATTCTAGGCATCAATTGTTGAACTAAATCACCATCTGGAGCAAGTACAAAGAATGTAATTCCATATACTGTTTCAATGCATGTAGTGAAAATTGAGAATTTTCCGCCACCAACAATATCAACATCCATTTCAACTCCAGTAGATTTACCAATCCAGTTTCTTTGCATTTCTTTTGTTGATTCAGGCCAATCTATTTCATTTAAACCTTCAAGTAGTCTCTCAGCAAACTTAGGCTGATCAATACAAAGTTGTTTCATATTCTTTCTTATAACTGGATATCCGCCACGTTCAGACTTACCATCAATAACTTCATCATTTGATAATACTGTGCCTAATTCTTCACACCAGTTAACTGGCATATCAACATACTTAGCAAATCCATCGTTATATAACTGTTTAAATATCCATTGAGTCCATTTATAGTACTTTGGATCACTAGTAGCAATTACTCTATCCCAGTCATAATCAAAACCCAAAGCTTTTAATTGCTTAGTAAAATATTCTATATTATTTTTTGTAAAAATTGCAGGATTATTACCTGTTTCAATTGCGTATTGTTCTGCAGGTAAACCAAATGAATCATATCCCATTGGATGAAGTACATTATATCCTTGCATTCTTTTCATACGTGAAACTATATCAGTCGCAGTATATCCTTCTGGATGACCTGCATGTAATCCCACTCCTGATGGGTAAGGGAACATATCCAAAACATAATATTTAGGCTTAGAAAAATCCCATATATCTGTTTTGAACGTCTTGTTTTCTTCCCAATATTTTTGCCACTTTTCCTCAATCTTCTTTGTTTCCATCTTTATACCCTCTCTTAATCAAAATTTTTCCATATATTTCATATGTTATAAATATTAACGCAAATGCAATTACAAAACCAATTAAAAATCTTAATATCAAAATCATTGGAACAAACCAGCCAAATGCTGTTATAACCACTACAATAAATGCATTAATAATAGAACACGTTAATAAAACTTTTTTATTAACAAGTTTTTCACTTTTAATTCCAAATCGCTTGGTTAAATAGGCAGTCTCTAAAATAAATTTATTAACAGCTTTTTTCTTCCTGTTTTTCTTTGAATCTTCTTGTCCTGTAATCGCTTTGTATTTTGGCATCATCACACAAAAATACCAAAACAAAGATAGCAAGAAAAATATAATCACTAGTAAAATAACATCATCCAACATTATAACAACCTCCAAATAAAAAAGATGACACCAAAGGACGAATTCATCGTGGTACCACCTTTATTTTATACTCTTAGATTTATAAAGAAATCACCCTATCACATCATAAGATAAGTTCAATAAACTCCACTATTAACTTTCACCATCCGTTAACTCTCTATAAGCTTTTATTTACCTACTACTTCCTAATCAACTGCTTGCAAATATTATATTAGATTTCACTTATATATTCAAGTAATTTCATAAACATTTTAATATGTTGACTAGACAATCCTTTAGTCTTTAGTTTTCTAATTGCAATACGTTTATCTTTAATCTCCATTTCACTGAATAGAATATCAAAAATATTTTCTTTTAACACTGTTTTTATCTTCAAGTCACTAATAATTGAATTAATATCTTCATTAATTAAATGAACTGCTTCAATATCAATATCAGTGCCTCGTATATTAACCATTACTTCTTTTGTTGTATCAATATTTCTAAGTTCAACAACAAAATCATTATCAACAACATATTTTTTATATTTAATAGCATCTAAATCCATTCCCCCAACAGTAACATTGACTGTACCAGGTAATCTAGTATTTCTAAATTTAATAAAATATGTTCTATATTTAGGTATTATCTCTGTCTTTCCTTCAAAAGGTTTAATACTAAATGAATAATTATCTTTTTCAAATTTATACCTCAATTCGGTCTTAATATAATATCCTTCTTTATATAGTTTACTAACACCATCATCTTCATATAAAGTATAAATATTATCTTTTCCAGGGAATATCTGGAATTCTAGACTCTGAGGATTATTTGTATTATTAATATTTGTTTCAATATTAGCAAGAGGAATTATTGCTCCTGCTTTAGCAAATACAGGATAATCTTCATCTTTATAAAACATTACATAAATATTATTTCCAGGGAATTTTTTTCCTGATTTAAAATCATACCACATACCATCAGGTAAGAATACTCTTTCATCAGATCTATTCATTATTACATTCTTCGTCTTAACTATTGGCGCTACCAATAATTGTGAGCCAAAGAAATATTCACTCTTTAATTCAGCATCATCATAATAATTACCTGGAGCAAAATAATAAACTGGTTGTATTAATGGTAATCCATTTACTGAATAAGCATAGTTTTCAGTATATAAATATGGGATTAAACGATGTCTTAAAGTACAATAATCCTTAACAATCATATATGTATAATTATCCCATAACCAAGGTTCTCTCTTATAATATAATCCTCTTAAAGAACTAAATCTAAATATAGGACTAAATGTAGCAAATTGTACATGTCTTAAATACAATTCACTTTCTTCAATACCATTTTTATATCCACCAACATCATGACTCCACCAACTTATTCCTAAGTTAGCAGCACTATAATTAACCTCCGGTAGAGCCTTTAATAACTTCCAACTAACTTCTGTTTCGCCAGAATATAATATTCCATAATTATGAGCAGCTATTAATGGATTTCTCGTCATTAATATTCCTCTTTTATTGGATGCTTTAAACGCTCCCTCATGATAATAATCTAAAGCCGCTAAGTCTTCTTTCTCCCCTTTGTAATCAATCCAAAAACAATCTACACCTTCGTAAATTATTGGCTTTATTAGGAAATTAACATAACTTGTTGCAAAGAACTCATTATAAATATTAAATGGAATTACGCTTTGATCAGTAACTCCCATACTTTGGGCTACCAATGGATAACTGCGTTCTTCTTTTCTAACCCCTTCAGAAGGATCAATATTTACACCTAAATGAACTCCTCTTTGCAATAAATAATCAGATAGTTCTCTTGGATTAGGGAACCAATCAGGATTAAATGTAAATCCCGTTTTATGTAAATTATAATCTTCTTTATCTTTAATGTGCCAAAACTCATTAAGCAAGAACATAGCAACCGGAATTTGATGTTTATTAAACGAACTTAATAAATTCTTAATATGTTCAAACGTATATATTTTATCTCTACTCCACCAAATACCCAATGCATATCTTGGTATTAATGTTGGATGACCAGTTAAAGCAAAATAATCACCTAAACATAATCCATAATCACGTTTGTACATGAATACATATATATCCATTGAATCAGAATTTCTCTTTTTAACATATCCAGTTGGCTCAATGACAAAGTTTTCACTATCATTCAAACTAACATATCCATCAACGGAATATAAACCATTTTCCCACTCAACAAATGGGTATTTATCTAAATCTTTTGGTACAGCTTTATACCTTCTTGCTTCAGCTTGTCCATAGTACCATTCCTTATCAGTACCATTTAACTTAATTCTTAAATTTGAAAATGGAGCAACAGCACTTCCTTTAAAAGGTCTCTCTTTTGAATAAATCAACTCAAAATATCTAGTTTTAATAACTAAAATATTATCATCTTCTTGAGTATTAAATTGAGGCATGGAAAAAACTCTGTTTTTTACAAGTGCTGTTAGATTATCAACGAAATTTCCAGTTGGACTATATTCCAATCTAACAAGACGCTCAGTTAAAACAGATATTCTGTAGGTTTGACCCTTAAATACCGCTTCGTCTTTACACATGCCGATGCTAGGATTATATTTAAAACTATTATCTAAACTAGCCATATGTCTACTCCCTTTACTTATTGTTGTTTATATTTATTCTTTATTTCCTCTAAATAACTTGGATCTTCAAAATAGTTTATTTTCATGCTATCCTTTACTTCTTTCAAAGTCTTTGAAGCAACTTCTCTAGCATGCTTTGTACCCTTTTTCAAAGATTCATATACATATTCAATATTATTCTCTAATTCTTTTCTTTTTTCCCTGATAGGCCTTAATTCTTCTTGTAGAATGTTATTTAAGAACTTCTTAATGACAACATCTCCAAGACCGCCTTTTTTATAATGAGCTTTTAATTCATCTAGTGATTTATATTCAGGTAAGTACTTCTCAAAATCACCAGGTTTACAAAAAACATCAAGGTATGTAAATACCATATTACCTTCGACAGAACCAGGATCCTCAATTCTTATATGATTAGGATCAGTGTACATACTAAACACTTTTTTTCTAACTTCTTCTTCAGAGTCAGCTAAAAATATACAATTGCCCAATGATTTGCTCATTTTTGCTTTACCATCCAATCCCGGCAATCTACACTCTAATGTAGACTTTGGTAAAACAGCATTAGGCATTACTAATACATCTCCATAAATGGAATTAAAACTATGAACAATTTCTCTTGCTTGTTCAATCATAGGCAATTGATCATCACCAACAGGTATGATATTAGCTTTAAATGCAGTTATATCAGCTGTTTGACTAACAGGATAATTTAAAAAACCAGATGGTATTGATCCTTCAAACCCTCTTAAACTTAACTCACTTTTAACTGTAGGATTTCTTTGTAAACGAGATAAAGTAACTAAATTCATATAATAGAATGTTAATTCTGTTAATTCACTTACTTCTGATTGTACAAATAGTGACACTTTATTTGGATCTATTCCAACAGATAAATAATCTAATGCTACCTCTATAACATTATCTCTAACCTTACTTGGATTATCAAAGTTATCTGTTAATGCTTGAGCATCAGCAATCATTACAAACATATCATCATAATTAGACTCATTTTGTAATTTAACTCTATTTTTTAATGACCCAACATAGTGTCCTAAATGTAATCTACCTGTAGGTCTATCACCCGTTAATATAATATTGCTCATAACATCACCATTCTAATAATTATTATAACAAAAAAAAGTAATATATGCATTACTTTTTTTATTTCAAATTATCCCCTAGTAGGAGCATCTCCATTCATAGCTCTTATTGCATCATCCTCGACTTGTTGTCTAAATTCAGGATCTGTTGCAACAACTGGATTACCGCCTATAAATTTATCACCCACTTGATCAAGATCAATTTCATCGGGATCTGAACCCATAGCCTCTTTTGCTTTATTTATAACATCTTCCTTAAATTCAGGATCTCTTCCAAAAACTTCATTACCCCCAATTATCTTATCTCCCATTTGATCAAGATTTAATTCAGTAGGATCATTCTTTTCCACAGGACGTGCATTTTCAAGTTTTCTTCTATTTTTTTCATCTAGTATTTTATCTATTTTTTCCTGAATAGTCATTACTTGCCTTCCTTTCCATAATCTAAAATTTTACTTCTTAATTTTAAATCATCTACAGAATAAAGAGTTACTTCTCCATCCTTTTCTTCTTCTCTTACGACAACAATTTTAACAGGTTTCTTTGAAGTAATCAAACAAGCATAATTAACATTATCTAATTTGACTTTTTTATAACAAACAAACTCACTATCGTCGTCTAGTGTAATTAATTCTCCTTTTTCTATTCTTTCCATATTACTCTCCTATTTAATGTCTTGATCTTGCAGATCCTTCTTCACGATCCGAATCAAACCCTTCACGTCCATCAGGAATTCCATAAAGCTTAGCAATCGTAGCTCTATAAACATCTGGATCCATAGGTACTGGAGGAAGTTCGCTTCTAGGAACACTATATGGGTCTATATCATGACGACTTCCATAAGCTCTAAGTTCCCTTATTTTTCTTCTTCTTTCAGGGTTTTCTTCTGGAGGTCTTCTCTCAGATCCACTATCTCCAGATCTTCCACCAGTGCTTTCAGTTTCTTCCTCTTCATCGTCATCTTTCTTTTTTCTATTTTGAAGCCAATATGTTAATGCTGCTGCAGCTGCACCAACCGGCAACAATCTCCATTGAATATTTTCAACTTTATAAGATACTTTAACTCCGCCTTCAGAAGCAGGGATATATTGTTCAGGATGTTCTACCCATTCTTCTCTTGTCTCACGATTTGTTGTAACATTTAATGAGACAATCTCATATTCAAAACCATTAGAATCTTTAACTCTTGTGCCTGGTGAAAAAAATCTTCCATCTGTACCCTTGATACGAATAGTTGCCCCACTACTCAAAGTTAGATAATCTCCTGTAAAATCATAAACAGTACCTTCTAGATATCTAGCCCTCTCTATAATAGCTTCATCATAACAATGATGACTAATATACTCATCTATGTCACACCATCCTCTATTACCAAGGCAAATTCTAATTCTTACTTGATCTCTACTTTTTTTGTGTTTAGTCAAAGTATTATTAATAAATGTTCCAAAATTAGAGTTTAAAACATCTTCAGATACCACACCACGATTCAAATCAGCAGATTCTAAAATTCTTCCTGTTGATTTTTCAACAACAGATATACCCATAATTTGATACTCTGACCTTTGTAAAGCTACAGCATTTCTATTTAATAAACTATTTGAGTATACAACAATACCGCTTGTATTAATTGCATAATCACGTAATCTTAACACATCAATAACAGCATCTGCGGAAATTCTACCATCAACACCCGCATTTAGTCTGTAATCAACTTGGGTTTCATCTTTGACTACTTGCTCATATCCTGCTGTTGGCGGAATATAAGCTGCTTCAGTAGCATCCTTCACTTCCACTCTATGTCCAGACATACCTAAGAAAAACAAAGTCAAAGCAAGAATAATAGCAGCTCCCTTAGTTTTTTTCTTCTTAACTACTTTTCTTCCATTAACACGGCTATCATCCCTATGCCTTGCAGCTTCTTCAGCTGCACGAACTTCTTCCTCAGAAAGGCCCCCTCTATGATCTCCTTCAGAATGTGCTTCACCACGACTTCCTTCGGAACGTGCTTCTCTTCGTTCTTCTTCAGAATGTGCTTCACCACGACTTCCTTCGGAACGTGCTTCTCTTCGTTCTTCTTCAGAGTGTGCTTCGCTACGCTCTCCTTCAGAACGTCCTTCTCTTAGTTCTTCTTCTGTAAGATCTTCTCGATGTTCTTCTCTAATCATTAAAAACCACCACCACTAACCATAGTATAACTTATACACATATAAAAAATCAAGGATTCTCCTTGATTGTTTACACTACAAATAGTACACCCCTGGCCTATATCCAAATACTAAAAACCTATTAACCGTTTTAAATACTAATGCATCTTTTTTGCTTTTAAACACGTCATGAGTTACACCATCTAAATAAATAAGTGTTTTTTTCCTGGATTTAACAGAATCATAAACATATTTAGAAGATGAAGGATTAGCTAAATCATCATTATTTCCCTGTAAAATTAAGATTGGGCAAGTAATCTCGCAAGGGTAGTCATAATATTTCTTAACTAATTCCATAAACTCAAAAATCATAGCACTATTCAGTTTTAAAAATCTACTCAATATTTCATCAGTACCATATGTTTTAATAATATTTGATGAAGAAACTAAAGTCTTTTTTAAATCTACATTATCTTCAACAGTTCCCAAATAATTAAAAGAAGGAGCCGCTAAAACAAGTTTTTTTATCTGTGGATATTTACTTGCTAAATACGTAGCAATTACTCCACCCATACTATGACCTATCAAATATATTTCACTATAGTTATTTTTGATTAATCTTTTTACATACTCTTCGCTTTTATCAATCCACTCTTGATACTTTACTTTACTCAAATTACGAGAATGGCCAGGAAGCGTAAATCTATAAACATCTAGATTATTATCTAACTCTAAATAGTTTGCTAGCTCTTCTTGATCATAAGTTCCACCTAAAAAACCATGTATTATTAACACGGCTTTTCTAATTCTAAATAGCACTTTTAACGCCTTCCATATAAAGAACTTTTACTTTAGGCTTATACTTATTAATAGCTTCTAATACTTTAGTTTTACACTTGTTATCAAAATAGAAATAAACAGGACTATCTGTAAAAATAGAAATAGAATAATGACCAATTATTACACATTCAACACTAGACCAATCATAAATAATAGAAATATCTTTTGTAATATGACTAACTATTCCATCTTCTTTAAATGTCGTAACAGAATTCTTTCTATATCTTTTTCTAAGAATAAAATAAATAAGTGTTATAACTATATATAAAACTTCTACAACAAGAGCACAAACTACAAATGAAATAACAAATCTAAAACCAAAAGATAACTCTCCGCCAAATAAATCCAAGCAAAACAAAGCAAAGCACAAAGCAAAAAATGTTAAGAATAACAAAATTAAGTTATATTTTAAGAAAGATGTT
>JAEEKZ010000032.1 GCA_016288635.1 Caryophanales bacterium | reverse complement strand
TATGCAAATAAAGAATAATAACAATTTAATATTTAAAGCACTTGAGTTAGTGAGTAGATTATTTATTGATGATGTCGATAAGGGAGGATATCCTTATTTAGAACATTTGATTTCTGTTTATAGAAATGTCTCGAGTGAAAATCAAAAAATAATTGCTTTGCTTCATGATACTATTGAAGATAAAAATGTTACAGAAGAAGACTTAATTGAATTGGGATTTCCTAAGAAGATTGTTGATGATGTAGCAATGCTAAGTAGAAGCAAAAAGATAGAATATAGTAAATATATTGATAAATTAGTGGAAAAAGGTTCATATGATGCGTTAGTTGTAAAACTAGCTGATTTAACCAATAATATGAATTTATCAAGAATAAAGAATCCTACTGCAGAGGATTATGCTAGAGTAGAGTCTAGGTATAAACCTGCATATGAAAAAATAATAAACAAATTAAATGAAATGGAGAGTTAAAAATGATTGATATTAAGTTAATAAGAGAAAATAGAGAATTAGTAAAAGAAAATATTAAGAAGAAGTTTCAAGATCAAAAATTACCTTTAGTAGATGAAATTTATGAATTAGATATCAAGGTAAGAGAAACACAAACTAAGGCTGATGCTTTAAAGGCTGAAAAAAATAAAATGAGTGGTGAAATTGGAAAACTAATGGCTCAAAAAGAAGTTGATAAAGCAAATGAAATAAAAGCTAAAGTTAGTGAAATGGGTGATGAAATCACTGAATTAGAAACTTTACAAGTTGAATTACAAAAACAAATTAAAGAAAAAATGATGGTTATTCCAAATATCATTGATGAATCTGTACCTATTGGTAAAGATGATAGTGAGAATGTTGAAGTAGAAAGATTTGGAGAAGCAGTAGTACCTAATTATGAAATTCCACATCATGCTGACATAATTGCCGCATTTAATGGAATGGATAAAGAAGCAGCTGGTAGAACTAGTGGTGAAGGTTTCTATTATTTGCTTGGTGACATAGCAAGACTACATGAAGCTATGATTGCATATGGTAGAGATTATATGATTAATCAAGGATTTACATATGCAATACCACCATTTATGATTCATGGTGATGTTGTTACTGGCGTTATGTCATTCCCTGAAATGGAAGCTATGATGTATAAAATTGAAGGTGAAGACTTATATTTAATTGGTACTAGCGAACATAGTATGATTGGTAGATTTAAAGATCAAATTGTTAAAAAAGATAGTCTTCCAATTACTATGACAAGTTATTCTCCTTGCTTTAGAAAAGAAGGCGGATCACATGGGCTTGAAGAAAGAGGATTATATCGTGTACATCAATTCGAAAAACAAGAAATGATTGTTATATGTGAACCAGAAGAATCAATGGATTACTACAATAAAATGTGGAAATATACAGTTGAAATATTTAGAAATATGGATATACCTGTTAGACAACTTGAATGTTGTAGTGGAGATTTAGCAGATTTAAAAGTTAAGTCATGTGATATTGAAGCTTGGAGTCCTAGACAACAAAAATATTTTGAAGTAGCTTCTTGTTCTAATTTGGGAGAAGCTCAAGCTAGAAGATTAAGTATTAGAACTAAAGGCGATAAAGGAACATATTATTTACATACATTAAATAATACTGTACTAGCTAGTCCTAGAGGATTAATAGCGCTTTTAGAAAACAATTATCAAGAAGATGGCAGTGTTAAAATACCTAAAGTATTACAGCCTTATATGTGTGGCAAAGAGATTCTTAAACCAGTAAAATAAAAACTAGATTTAATCTAGTTTTTTTATTATATATTTAAATTATTTTATGTGTTATAATTTTGTAAGATAGAAGGTGATTAGATGAACTTAAAAAGCGAACTCAAGACTGTTTTAAAAGTTGCAAAAATAGAGTTTTCATTAAAGTTTTTTACATCAATCATGATTAGAGGATTATTACTACTAATTCCTTTTTTGTTTAGTAAAATAATAAACTTTATTTCTGAAGGGGAATTTAAAAAAGGCATTCTAATTATTGGTATTTCTATTGTTGTAACGGCAGTTTATAGATTTTTTGAGGGATTTAATCAGGTTGCGTATTATAAATTATATAAAAAGATTTTTTCTTTTTATAATAGTATGGCTTTAAGTAAAACAAATGACAACTCACTGTTTAGTTTGTCAAGGTTTACACCAGGTGGATATACTAATATGGTTATAACTGATGTTGATATTATTACGAGTTTTTATGCTGCTGGAGTTATTAGAATTGTTCAAGTCATTGAGTTTTTAATTATTTATTTATATTTCTTATCTATAGATGTTAAAATTTTTGCTGGTGCAGTATTAGTTTCAATCATTATGATATACATATCTATTAAGTCTGGAGATAGAGTAGAACAGCTAAATAAAGAAAGAAAAACTAAATTGGATTCATTAACGACAGCAACTTATAATTTCTTTTTGGGAATTAAAGATGTAAAGAGTTTCAATGTATTTAATAAAATATATCCTAATTATGAAGAACGTGCAAATGATTATTTAGATGGACATTCAAAGTATAATGTTAAATTTAATGTTAATAACCATTCATCATTATATGTGTTTGAAGTTGCAAGATTATTAACTATACTTTATGCGTTAATATTAGTTAGTAAAGGACATCTATTAGTTGGTTCATTAGTATTAATATATAATTATTATCAGAAGATAATTGATAATTTTTCTACAATATTAACATTCAATATTGAGTTAAGAAATGTTAATGTTTCTTATCAAAGATATGGTAAGATATTAGAATATAGTAAAGAAAAAAGAAAGAAAAGCGAATACTATAAAGGCGATTTTAAAGGAGAGGTTACTTTTAAAAAAGTTTTGTATGGATTTAGATCTAATCCAACTTTAGATATGGCAAGTTTTGATATTAAACCAAATAGTATAAATGTATTAACGGGTAAAGACGAAGCTGCACAACAGGGTATTTTTGATCTATTATTAAAGCTAAATAGACAACATGAAGGTGAAATATTAATAGATGGATTAAATATTCAGGATATTGATGATAATCTATATTTTAATATTATTTCCAGTGTTAGAAGACAAACAACTTTGTTTGATGTATCTTTAAAAGATAATTTCTTAATGATTAATCGTGATTTTGATAAAGTTGTTGAAGTATGTAAATCAATTGGTCTAGATGATGAGATAAAATATTTAGAAAATGGTTATGATACGATTATTAATGAAAATACGCCAATTAGTCAAAGTACTAAAGAGTTAATTTTTATTGCTAGAATGTTATTAGTTGAAAGTAGAATATTATTATTTGATGATTTAATCAATGTTTTAGAGATAAGCAAAGAAAAAATGGTATGGGAACTATTGAATAAAATGAAGAAAAATCATACAATAATAATTATATCTCATGCAAATGATATAATTAAAAAGGCAGATCATGTCTATGATGTATCAGATAAGTATGTAAGTTTAATTAAGTGAGGTGTCCATAATGCTTTTTAAAAAAGGAAAAGATGATAGAAGATGGATTGGGGAATATGAAGAAGGTCAAAGAGCAAATTTAGAGTATCCAACTGGTAGTATAGTAGATGCTTTATTTGATGTTGCGAGAAAATATCCAGAGTATTTTGCTTATGAATATTTTGGTAATAAAGTTACATTCCGTAACTTTGCAAAGCAAATAGAAAATTGTGCTAAAGCATTAAAGAACTATGGAGTTTCTAAAGGAGATGTAGTAACAATTTGTGAACCATCTACTCCTGAAGGTGTAATTGCTACATATGCAACTAATTTAATCGGAGCAGTAGCTTCAATGATTCATCCTTTGTCTAGTGAAAAAGAAATAGAGAATTATATTATACAGAGTGATTCTCATATAATGTTTGCAATAGATATGACTATTGAAAAAGTAATGAATATAAAGAAGAATACAAGATTACATAAAATAATTGTAACTTCTCCGGCATCATCAATGCCACCACTTTTAAATTCATTATATAGAGTTACTAATTATAAAAAGAAAGTTAGGATTCCTAAAGATGATGACGATATTGTTCAATGGAGTACATTTATAAATTCTGCAAAGAATTATGTTGGTGTATGTTATGACTCTACAAAGGCAGATGAACTAGCGGTAATTCTTTATAGTGGTGGAACTACTGGTACACCAAAGGGAATAATGTTATCAAATAGAGCTTTTAATGCAGTTGCAATGCAAGCTAAAGAAATGATTTCACAAACTATTCCGGGTAATGTTGCTTTATGTATATTGCCAATATTCCACGGTTTTGGTTTAGCTGTTAATGTTCATACACCATTGCTATGTGGTATGAAAGTAACATTGATTCCACAATTTAATGCTAAAGAATTTAATAAATTGCTGAAGAATACTAAACCAAATTTCTTGATTGGAGTTCCAACTTTGTATGAGGCTTTGTTAAAACAAAAATTAGGTAAAAGAGATTTGGAATGTGTAGAAGCTGTTATTTCTGGTGGAGATTTATTACCATCTGAATTAAAAAAGAAAGTTGATGACTATTTACAAGAACATGGCTCTAATGCGAAAGTTAGACCTGGATATGGATTAACTGAGTCTACTGCTGCGGCATGTTTAACTAAAGAAAATGAATATGTTGACGGTGAAATTGGTATACCATTCCCAGATGAATATTTCAAAATTGTTAAAATTGGTACTATTGATGAAGCTGATCCAGATGAAGATGGTGAAATATGCATAAGTGGTCCAACATTAATGATGGGTTATTTAAATAATGAAAAAGAAAGCAACGAAGCTTTAAGAATCCATCCTGATGGAAGAACATGGTTACATACAGGGGATATTGGAGCTATGACTAAGGAAGGTCATTTAATCTTTAAGCAAAGATTAAAGAGAATGATTATTTCTTCTGGATATAATATTTATCCATCTTACATTGAAAATGTTATTTTACAACATCCAGATGTACAAGCTTGTACAGTTATTGGAAAACCACATCCTTATAAGGGACAAGTTGCAAAAGCATATATTGTACTAAAGGATGATATAGATGTAACTGGTAAAATTAAAAAAGAGATACTTGAATTATGTAAGAAGAATGTAAGTATATATGCAATTCCAAAGGAGTTTGAATATAGAAAGAGTTTACCAAAGACATTAGTTGGTAAAGTTGCATTTAGAGAATTAGAAAAGGAAAATGAGGAATAAGTAATTTTCCTTTTTTTCTTGAATTATAATAAAATGATATTATAATATTGAGTGAATTGAGGCGGATTAGATGAATGTTTTAATTACAGGTGGTACTAGGGGGCTAGGAAAAGAATTAGTCTATAAGTATGCTAAAGAGGGATATAATGTGATATTTAATTATGTTAATAGTTCTGATAGGGCATTAGAAATAGAAAAAGATGTTAAAGATAAGTTTGGCGTTAAGTGTACTTCATATAAATGTGATATATCTAATGAAGAAGATGTATTAAAAATGTTTGATGAAGTAAAAAAAGAGTTTAATTCAATAGATGTACTTGTTAATAATGCTGCAATATCATGTGATAATGAATTAAGTAAAAAAAGCGTTAGTGAATTTAAAAAAGTTATTGATGTAAATTTAGTAGGAACTTTTATTATTAGTAAATATTTCAGTCAAATTATGAATAAAGGGTCAATTATTAATATTGTTAGTAATGATGGAATCGATACTTGCTATAAGGAAGAAATGGATTATGCTGCATCTAAAGCGGGAGTTATTTCTTTAACTAAAACATTTGCAAAAGAATTAGCACCAAATATTAGAGTTAATGCTGTTGCTCCAGGCTGGATGGATACAGATATGTCTAAAAAAGATATTGATGAAAGTGAATTAGAATTGGAAAAAGAAATAATATTGTTAAAAAGATTTGCTAAATTAGAAGAGGTTGCAAATGTTGTATTCTTTTTGTCTAGCGATAAGGCCAGTTATATAAATGGGGAAACAATAAAGGTTGATGGAGGATACTAATGAAAAGTGAAGTAATAGAGTTAGCTAATGAATGTGAAAAAGAATTAACTAATATATTTCAAGACATTGAAAATGTGACTTTTTATAATAGTCAAAAAGTGTTAGACGCTTTTAGAAAAAATGGATTAAGTGAAATACATTTTAATTCTACAACAGGTTATGGATACAATGATTTGGGTAGAGATGTTATTGAGGCAGTTTATAGTGATGTTTTTAAAGCGGAAGATGCCTTAGTTAGAAATCAATTTATTTCTGGATCCCATGCCTTAACAGTTTGTTTGTTTGGTTTATTAAGACCAGGTGATACATTACTTAGTATATGTGGAAAACCATATGATACATTAGATCAAGTTATTGGTATTGAAGATAATCCAAGTTCATTAAAAAGCTTTGGGGTTAAGTATGAACAAATTGATTTAGTAGATAATGATTTTGATTATGAGAATATAGAAAAATTTTTAATAAATAATAAAGTCAAAGTAATAGAAATTCAAAGAAGCAAGGGATATTCTACAAGAAAGAGTATTACTATTGAAAAATTAGAAAAAGTAATTAAGTTTATTAGATATTTTAATAAAGAAGTAATTATCATGATTGACAATTGTTATTGTGAATTTGTTACCAAAAAAGAACCAATTGAAATTGGAGCTGATATTGTTGTTGGATCTTTAATAAAAAACCTTGGTGGAGGAATTGCACCAAATGGGGCTTATATAGTTGGTAGAAAAGATTTAATAGAATTATGCTCTGAAAGGTTAACGTTACCCGGTGAGGGTAAGGAAGTAGGGCCTTCTTTGGGAGCAAATAAAGCAATATTACAAGGACTATTCATGGCTCCTTCAGTAGTGGGTTCTAGTTTAAAAACTGCTTGTTTAACAAGTTTAATGATGGAAAAATTAGGATTTAATGTTGAACCTAAATATAATGAAGATAGAGCAGATATAGTTCAAAATATTATTTTTGATGATAAAGATAAATTAATTAAATATGTACAAGGTATTCAAATGTATAGTCCTGTAGATTCTAATTCATTACCTATTCCGGATGCTATGCCTGGTTATTTAGATCAAGTTATTATGGCAGCTGGAGCATTTACTCAAGGATCTAGCATTGAATTATCTTGTGATGGCCCAATTAGACCACCATATATTGCTTATCAACAAGGTGGTTTAACATATGAATATGGTAAATTAGGGGTAATTGGAGCAATTAGTAATATTTTATAAAAATCACATACTAAATGTGATTTTTTTGATATAATAAATTTAGATGAAAGAAGGTTAATTATGGAATTAAAAGGTTCTAAAACAGAACAAAACTTAATGGCAGCATTTGCAGGAGAATCTCAAGCTAGAAATAAGTATACTTATTATGCTAGTAAGGCTAAAAAAGATGGTTATGAACAAATAGCTGCGATATTTGAAGAAACAGCAAATAATGAAAAAGAACATGCTAAAATGTGGTTTAAAGAATTGCATGGTGGTGAAGTTCCTACTACAACTGAAAACTTAAAAGATGCTGCTGATGGTGAAAACTATGAGTGGACTGATATGTATGAGAAGTTTGCTAAAGAAGCTGAAGAAGAGGGATTTACCGCTATAGCTGCAAAATTTAGAATGGTTGGTGCAATTGAAAAGCATCACGAAGAAAGATATAGAAAATTATTAAAGAATATTGATGATGAAGTAGTTTTCTCTCGTGATGATGAAAAGATTTGGATTTGTAGAAACTGTGGTCATATTGTAATTGGAAAGAAAGCTCCAGGAATTTGTCCTGTTTGTGCTCATCCACAAAGCTATTTTGAACTTAAAGCAGAAAACTATTAATAAAAAAACTGAAGATTATTCTTCAGTCTTTTTTTTCCTTGTTTTTTTCTTTTCTGGAATCATTGAGTATATTCCACTGAAAGTAAATGTAAATAGGAATACCGGGTTATAAAATAGAGCAAGTATATTATTTTTGCTATTTATATTAGTTTTTTCTATATCTTTAATTATTAAGAAATAAGTTATTATAAATAGGATTAAATACAATAGTAATGGTATTAATATTAGATAGAATACATATATTCTAAAGTTTAAGTCTTCATCTAATACTAAATATATTATTTTATAAATATGTAATATGAATATATAAAATAAGCTCAATAGGAATCCTGCGTATGGAATAATACCTATTTTTTTAATTCCGTCATTTTTAATATTCTTGATATTATTATTTCTAGCAGTAAAGAATCCTTTAATCCATTTAGCTCTTTGTTTAATTGAATCTACCATTGTTGTTGGCTGTTCATCAAATATTTCTGCATTTTTATTATAGTATGTTTTGATATTATTTTGTGCGCAATATAGTGATAATTCATATTCATCTGTTGAAGTGTTGAATGGATATCCTTTTAGTTTTTTAATAACATCTTTACTAATAAAGAAGCCTGCTCCTGTAATGATTACAGTTTTCTTAAAGAAATTTTTATATTCGTTTACTATGGTGCTAAATAAAATTGATAATAATCCTGAACAAATGGATATTAAGTTTTCACTATTTTTAATGTTTTTGTAACTACATCCAATATCGTATCCTTGATCATAAACATTTAGCATTTCTTTTATATAGTTATTACTAATGACAATATTTGCATCAAACACAAAATATAGATCATAGTTTTTCTTTTCTTTTATCATTTTTTTGAAAAAATCATTAAGGGCATAAGCTTTAGTTTTTTCACTTTTTATAGAATCCCTAATATAAGTTTTAACGCCAAATCTTTCTGCAATTTTGTTAGTTCTATCGCTTTTGTTTTCTACGATGATATACGTGTCATCAAGGCTTGTTTGTTTTTGAATGCTAACTAATAAATCTTCAATTACACTTGATTCATTTCTAGCAGGAATTACTATTGCGAATTTTTTGTGTGTTCTTGGTTTTGGATCTTCCTCATTTTTACTAGTAATGTAATCAATAAGAACGGCTATTATAAATAACAATATACTTAAACCCATGATAATTAGGCCTATCCAATATAAATAATTCATATTATTCCTTCTTTTTGAGTAAAAATATTGTAGCACATTAGTTAATTATTGTAAAATGGATTAATTTTTTAACAAGTATGATAAAATAATTATGAGGTTTATTATGAGAGAGTTAATAGTTACAAGTAGCGAAAATAAAAACAATTATTTAATCAAAATAAGTAATGAAGACAGCTTATCTAATAAGAAAATAGTTACTAAGAAAGAGTTAGTAGATAATGTATTTGGGTATCCTAAAAAAGAGAGTTTAAGATTTCTAATGGATAAATTAAATATTTCTATTAACAAAGCAAAAGTATATTTAAGTAACTATTTATTTTTAGATGATATAAAAACTCTTTTAGAAGAAAATAAACTAATTATTCATCCGTCATTTTTATTAAAAAAGTATGACAAAGTAAATGTCGAGAATATTTTGCTAGATGATTATATAAAAAAAGAATTGAAGGATAAAGAAGTTATATATCAGGAATTTATTCATAAAGATAATATTGATTGTTATGAATTTAATACTGTTGAAGAAGAGGTGCTATTTGTAGCATCAAAGATAAGATATTTAATGGAGGAAGGAATTTCATTAAATAATATTTATTTGGTAAATGTTACAGATGATTATAAATTAGTTGTTAAAAGAATATTTAGGGAATTCGGAATAAGTGTTGATTTGGGAATTAAAACAAGTATTTTTAAGAATGAATTAATTCAGAAATTTTTAGATCAATTTGATAAACTATCTATTCAAGATAATCTTGATTCTTTAGAAGATAATGATATTAAAAATAAGCTAATTGATATATTAAATGATGATATTTATTCTTATGATTTGATAGATAAAGAAATAATAATTGATAAATTAAAAAATACTTATTATGACAATCAAATGTCATTAGAATCTGTAAAGAGTGTAAATTATCAATCTATTAACACAGATGATTATTATTTTGTAATGGGCTTTGTTGAAGGCGAATTACCTAAAATTATAAAAGATGAAGACTATTTAAGTGATGTAAAAAAGTATGAATTAGGAATTAACACAAGTTTAGAATT
The DNA here is from genome assembly GCA_016288635.1 of Caryophanales bacterium. Taxonomy (GTDB): domain Bacteria; phylum Bacillota_I; class Bacilli_A; order RF39; family UBA660; genus JAEEKZ01. The sequence goes on along the minus strand of JAEEKZ010000032.1, from coordinate 12,106 downwards.
AAATAAATTTAATAAGATGTTATTTATGGATAAATTATCTAGGAATAAGAATATATGTATTTCTTATGCGTTAAGATCTGATTTTAATACATTTATGCCTAGTCATCTTTTAAGTGAATACAAATTTATTGTTATTAAAAATATGAAAATAAAGAATACATATTCAAGTAATTATAATGTTTTAAATTATGGAATGATGCTTGATAACTTATTAAAATATAATTCAATGTGTGATGAGTTACCAGATTACCATCGAACATATAAAGAAACCGGTTATAGAAAATATGACAATTCTTTTACTGGAATAAAGGATTTTACTTTAGATAATCTAAAACTATCTTATACAAGTGTAAATGATTATTTTAAATGCGGTTTTAAATACTATTTAGAATATATTTTAAGAGTGGATGAATATGAAAAAACAATGGCACTTAACATTGGAAATATTTTTCATGCTTGCTTATCTCATATGGATGATGATGGATTTAATTTAGATGAATTTTATAAAAACGAAATTGAAAGTAGAAATATTGATGATATTAAAGAATTACATTTTGGAAATAAATTAAAGGAAAATTTAAGATTTGTAATTGATACAATTAAAAATCAGGATTCTTATACTGATTTAGATGAAGAATTATGCGAAGAGAAAGTAGTTATAAATAAGAGTAAAAATATAACTGTTACATTTACAGGTATAATTGACAAACTTAAATATGGTGAATTTGATGGAGAAAAAATAGGAGCAATAATCGATTATAAAACCGGAACAATTGAATCTAGTGTTGATAATATTAATTATGGACTTAATTTACAATTGCCAATTTACATTTATCTTGCAAAAGAAAAATTTCCTGATATAAAAATGGCCGGATTTTATCTTCAAAAAATATTGCAAAATCCTTCTGTTGATCAAACTGATGAAGATGCGGTTAAGAGTTTAAAATTAGAAGGGTATAGTACCAGTAATATAGATATATTAAGTAAATGGGATAAATTCTATCAAAATAGTAACTTTATTAAGTCGCTTAAAATGTCATCAAATGGTTGGTATAGTTATGCAAAGGTATTAAGTGATGAAGATATTAATAAGGTTTCAAAGATTGCTTCTAAAAAGATAGACGAAGCAGTAGAAAAAATTAAGAATGCTAATTTTGATATTAATCCCAAGAGAATAGATAATGATAATGTTGGATGTAAGTATTGTAAATTTAAAGACGTATGTTTTAGAAAAGAAGAAGACATCGTTAATTTAGAGTACAAGAAAATTGAGGATATATTAAAGGAGGCGCAAAATGACTAAGTGGACAGAAGAACAATTGGAGGCCATAAATAAAGAAGGTACAAATATCTTAGTTAGCGCTGGAGCAGGATCTGGTAAGACAGCTGTTTTATCTGAAAGAGTATTAAGAAAAGTAAAAGAACATGTTAGTGTTGATGATATTTTAGTTTTAACATTTACTAATGCAGCAGCAAAAGAAATGAAGGATAGAATTAGGAGAAAAATAAGTGGGTATCCTGAATTAAAAGATGAATTAGATAAAATAGATTCAGCATATATTACAACGTTTGATTCATTTGCTCTTTCAATCGTAAAAAAATATCATTACATTTTAGATTTGCCGGAAGAGGTTGGAATAGGGGATCAAAATGTTATTGATTTAAAGAGAAAAGAAATACTTGATAGTTTTTTTACAAAAATGTACGAATCTAATGATAAAGATTTTTTAAAATTAATAGATACATATTGTTTTAAAGATGATGTGGAATTAAAAGAATTTATTCTTAGTGCTAATAGGTATTTAGATTTACTATATGAAAAAAAGAATTATTTAAATTCTTTTGTGGAAAACTATTTTAGTGATTCCAACATTGATTCATTAGTGAATGAATATCTTTCGATCGTAGATTTTGAAATAAATGAAATTAGAAATAATATAGATGAGATATATAAAATTAATGATTCTTTTGGGGATAAAGCAAATGCGTTATTGAATCCATTATTGAAAGCAAAAACATATGAAGAAAAGAAATATGGATCAAATGTATCTTTTTCTTCGCTTAGACTTCCTAATGGAAGTCCTGATAAGTTAAAGGAACTTAAGGAAGAGATTAAAAAGTATTTGGATGATATAGTTAAGAAATTGAGATTTGATTCATTAGAACAAATTAAAATGGAATTGTTGAATTTAAAACCTCTTGTAAATACTTTGGCTACAATTATTAAGGATTTTGATTTTCAAATAGATTTAATGAAGAAAGAATACAATCTATATGAATTCAATGATATTGCCAAGTTTTCTATAAGAATACTTGTTGAAAACGAGAATATTAGAAGTGAATTAAAAAATAAATTTAATGAGATATTAATTGATGAATATCAAGACACTTCTGATTTGCAAGATTTATTTATAAGTCAAATTGAGAATCATAATATTTATATGGTTGGTGATATTAAGCAATCAATTTATAGATTTAGAAATGCTAATCCTATGTTGTTTAAAGCAAAATATGCAGATTATTTGAAACATTTAAATGGAGAAAAAATTGATTTAAATAAGAACTTTAGATCGAGAAAAGAAGTATTAAGTAACATTAATTTGATGTTTAATTATTTAATGGATGAAAGAATTGGTGGAGCTGATTATCGTAATTTAAGCTCTATGATATTTGGTAATACTTCTTATGATGAAGAAGGATCAAATGGGAATGATAATAATTTTGAAATATTGAATTATTATTACGATAAAGAAACAAAAGAAAGCAAAGAAGAAATAGAAATATTTACTATTTGCAAAGATATTAAAGAAAAAGTTGAAAGTGGGTATAAAGTTTTTTCTAATGGAATAGTTAGACCATGTGTTTATAGTGACTTTGCTATATTGCTTGATAGATCAACGAATTTTAGTGCATTTAAAAAAATATTTGAATATTTAGGAGTGCCTTTAAATATATTTAAAGAAGAATCAATTAAAGATAATGTTGATATTACTTTAATTAACAATATTATTAAATTACTCTTGTGTTTAGAGGATAAAGATTATCACGAGAAATTTCGTTATTCAGTAGTAAGTATTGCAAGAAGTTATTTATTTAGGCTAACTGATGATGAAATATACCATATGAATAAAGATTTTAAATACTTCGACAGCGATATATTGAAGATTGCAGAAGATATTTCAAAAAATATGGATGAAAAATCATTGTATGCAGTTGTCGATGAAATAATTGATAAATATGGTTTTTATAAGAAAATGATAACGGTAGGTAATATAAGAAATCATATAGCTACTTTGGATTATATAAAGAAACTTAGCATGGATTTTGATTTGATATACTCATTAAGAGAATTTAGTGATTATTTAAATGAAATAATAAATGGAAAGTTAGATATTGAATTAAGTATTAAGGAAGAAGAAAGTAATTCGGTTAAGATAATGACAATTCATAAATCTAAGGGATTAGAATTTCCAATATGCTATTTTGCATTCTTAGATAAGGAATTTAATATTAGCGATTTAAAAGAAAAGTATATATTTGATAAACAATACGGATTTATAATACCTTCAATAAATAATACGACTTTGATAACTAAAGATTTATTAAAGAAAAGATATTTGGAAGAAGAAATATCTGAGAAGATTAGATTATTCTATGTTGCTTTAACTAGAGCAAAAGAGAAAATGATTTTAGTATCTAATCTTACTGGTAAATACGAACCATCTAGTAAGTTGGTTGTTGATGATAATATTCGTTTAAAATATAGATCGTTTAAGGATTTCTTGGAATCTATATACGATAATATTAAAGATTATATTAAGCCTATTGATATCGATAGTTTAAACATTAGTAATGATTATAATTTATCCATTAAGGGAATGGATGTAGCAATTAAAGAGGGTACATTAATTAAAACTAAAGATTTATCAATTGATGATAAATTATTAGAGAAGAATGTTTATTCTAAGAAGTGTAATGTATTAAAAACAGATGAAGAAAAGAAAAATGAAGAATTTGGTACTTTAATGCACGAAATATTAGAAGGTATAGATATAACGAATAATGATTACTCATCAATGTCTAATAAATATATAGATATTGTTAAACCTTTGTTAGATTTGTTAAATAAAGATAAGATTGTAAATTATTACCAAGAGTATGAATTTATTTATCAAAAAGGCAGTACCATAAATCATGGAGTTATGGACTTAGTTGTAGAATATGAAGATTATTATTTGATTTTGGATTATAAATTAAGCAAAGTTACAGATAATGCATATGTAAATCAATTAAATGGATATAAAGAGTTTTTAATGACTAAAACGAGTAAAGATATTAAGATTGCACTTTATTCAATCTTGAATAAGGAAATTAAATATGTATAATGATATATGAGAGTATATGTTAGATAAAGGAGATAAATATGGAAAAAGAAAAAATTTATTTAACTGAAGAAGAAAGAGACACTTTGAGGAAATATAATATTGATCCTAAAAATATGTCTAGTTTTGATGAACTATTATTTACAATTGATAAAATGAGCAATGATACTGATCTTGACGAAGAAGAGATGGACGAATTAGAATACGTTGCTAATGAAATAAATCAAAGAAAATGGTATACAAGTTCAAATAAATAATCAGGGGAAGACTATGCCAAAGATAATTATAAAAAGCAATAATAATGTAGAGAGTTCTGAAAGTGCATACAAGTTTTTGCGTGTTCTTTTAGTTATGGTATTAGTTGTTTCAATTTCTGTTATAGTATCTGTTGGTATGGATATAAAAACTAAAATTGATGAGGAACGTACTCAAAATAATGAGGACAAAATTGAACAAATATTACAAGAAATAGATGATGAGGGATTAAACTATCCGTCTAAAATATAAAAAAAAAGGGAAGGAAAATGTGCCATGCATTGTTATAAATGTGGAAAAAAAGTTGATGGTAAAGATAAATATTGTAGATTTTGTGGTGCATATTTAAATAAACCTAAAGGAAAACCAAAGGCAAAGAATAAACCTGAAAAAGTAGTTGTAAAACAAACTGAGGTTGAACAAAAAAAATCTGCTGTTATAAAACCTATAGAAATAGATTTTTCCAATAAGCCTAAAGAGATAGTTAAACCCATAGAGCAAACAGAGAATGAGGGACTTCGAAATATTGTTATAACTCCTGTAGAGTCTGAACCTAAATCAATAAATCCTGAAAATACGCCAAAGGCTGAAAAACCAAATTTTAAATTAGGTTTTTTAAAGGTTAATTCTCCGGAATTTGAAGATGATAAGAATAATAATAAAGGAGAATTGGAGGAAAAAACCTCATTTTTGATAGAAATAATATTGCTAGTTATTATTTTTGGAATTGTAATTGCATTAGTTATATTTAATGGCGGAAAAAATAAAGTGTATTGTGTAGTAGATGATTCTGATGGTAAGAAAATCAAGGATATGGAATATTATTTGTATGCTGGTAATTCAAGAGTAAGCTTATATATAGAAAGAATATATACATACTATAATAGTAAAGAAGATGCTCAAGAGTATTATGATAAGCGTAAAAATGATTGTCTTAATAAAAAGAATGATTTAGAATTCTGCTATTATAATGTAAATGGTAATATGGTAATAAAAACTATAGAAAAAGATTATTTAGCTTATCAGCAAGAAAAGTGCGAAGGTAAAGATTTTACCCAAAGAAAAGATTGCGAAAAGAATTATACACAATGTTTAAATACAAATTGTGTAAGATATAATAATAAAGAAGTAATAACACTGGCAGAGCAAGTATTAACATCTGGTAATAGTGATATTACTGTAAAATGTAGATAAAATTAATTCTTTTAGAATTAATTTTTTATTTTTTTAATTAATGATATAATAGAGTTTGTTGAGTTTATGAAACATGAAATGTAGGTAATATTTATGAGAAAATTATTAAAAAATTTAACAAAAAAAGATTTATTATTTGCTTTTATATGCTTTGTTTTAATTATAGGTCAAGTATGGCTTGAATTAAGAATGCCTGAATATATGAGCAATATTACAAGAATGGTTGAAACAAGCGGCCATTCATTAAAGGATATTTTAACGCAAGGATTCTATATGCTTTTGTGCGCTGGAGGGAGTTTAGTTTTAGCAGTTATAGTTGGATTTTTTTCAACTTATATGACTTCTAATTTTTCTAGGAATATTAGAAAAATTATTTTTGAAAAAGTTCAACACTTCAGTGCTAAAGAAATCAATAAGTTTTCTACAAGTAGTTTAATTACAAGAACAACGAACGATGTAACACAAGTAGAAATGTTTATGACTTTTGGATTACAGGTTATGATGAAAGCCCCCATTATGGCTATATGGGCAGTTGTAAAAATATTAAATAAAGGATTTGAATGGAGTATATTAACCGGAGGATGTGTAGTCATTCTTTTGACATTTATATTTATATTAATATCTATTGTATCGCCTAAATTTGAAAAGGTTCAAAAATTAATAGATAGAATAAATGGAGTAACAAGAGAAAATCTTACAGGTATAAGAGTTATTAGAGCGTTTAATGCTGAAAAGTTTCAAACAGATAGATTTGAAACCGTTAATACAAACCTAACAAATATTCAATTATTTATTCAAAAATGTTTTGCAATTATGCAACCAGTTATGTATATAGTTATGCATAGTTTAACCTTGGGTATTTATTTAATCGGAGCATATTTAATTAATGCAGCTGGAATGGTTGATAAAATAACATTATTTAGCAATATGATTGTTTTCTCAAGTTATGGCATGCAAGTTATTTTTTCTTTCTTATTACTAGCTTCAATATTTGTTATGTGGCCAAGAGCTAATGTGTCTGCAAAGAGAATTAATGAGGTTTTAGTTGAAGAAAGTAGCATTAAAGATGGAAAGTTTAAAGGAAAAACAAAAGAAATTGGAACAGTAGAATTCAAGAATGTTTCATTTAAATATCCAGATGCTGATGATTATATTTTGAATAATATTTCGTTTAAAGCTAATAAGGGAGAAACTGTTGCCTTTATTGGATCTACTGGTTCTGGTAAATCTACATTAATTAATTTAATCCCAAGATTTTATGATGTTACTGACGGGGAAATATTGGTCGATGGAGTTAATGTAAAAGATTATAAATTATCTGCTTTAAACAATAAAATAGGATATATCCCTCAAAAAGCAGTTATGTTTACAGGAACAGTTTCAAGTAATGTTTCTTATGGAGAAACTGATAGAGTGGAAATTGGACAAGATCAAATTAAAGAAGCTGTTCGTATTGCTCAGGGAAAAGATTTTGTTGAGAGCATGGATGGAGCATATGAAGCGCATATAGCTCGAGATGGAACAAATGTGTCTGGAGGGCAAAAGCAAAGACTTGCTATAGCAAGAGCTATTGCCAGAGACCCTGAAATATATATATTTGATGATTCTTTTTCAGCATTAGATTACAAAACTGATGTATCTTTAAGAAAAGAATTAAAAAAGCATACTAAAGATGCTACTAGTTTAATAGTTGCACAAAGAATTGGAACAATTATTAATGCAGATAAAATAGTGGTTTTAGATAATGGAAATTGTGTAGGAATTGGTACACATAAAGAGTTATTAAAATCGTGTGATGTATATAAAGAAATTGCTTTATCACAATTAACGAAGGAGGAGTTGGAAAATGCCTAGATTTGGTGGAATGAGAGGCCAAGCTCCTGAAAAATCAAAAGACTTTGTTGGGGCAATGAAAAAATTACTTGGTAGTTTAAAGAATTGGCGTTTATTTATTCTTATAGCAATAATATTAGCTGGTTCAAGTGCTTTATTTTCTTTGGTTGCACCCAGAAAACTTACTGAATTAACAAATTATGTAACTGAAGGAATCAGTCCTAATGTTGATAAATTAGGAGAGATTGCTACTAAATCCCTTATCAATGTAACAATGGGTAATATTTCTGGATTAAGTGAATATGATGATGTAACAAAAGAAGACGTTGAATTAACAAGAAATTTATTAAAAAAGATTACGATTACTAGTACAGCAGAAGATATCTCAGTAATCATAAAACAAATACCTGAGAATGTTATAAACCATTTATTAAAAGATATCGAAGTAGATGGGGTATTGATTAGTGTAAAAGATCAAAAAGAGTTATATAAATTAAATAATAGTTTAGAATCTTTTGATAATAGTATGGAGTTATTACAACAAGTCGATAAATTACCGAAATCTATTTATGGTTTAATAAAACCTAGTATTAATCTACATGGAGTTAAAAGAGTTGCTCTTTTTATGGCTATTTTATATGTCGTAAGTGCAATATTTAATTTTGTTCAAAGTCTTATTATGTGTTCTGTATCAAATAATTATGCAAAATACTTAAGAAGTAGAATAAGTAATAAGATAAATTTATTACCATTAAAATACTTTGATTCTCATGAAACAGGTGATGTTTTATCTAGAATCACAAATGATGTAGATAGTATTGCTCAGAACTTGCATAATTCATTGGGTACTTTGGTTACAAGTATTACATTATTTGTTGGATCAACGATAATGATGTTCGTTACAAATTATATTATGGCTATTACCGCTATTGTTGCTAGTTTTATCGGTTTTTCATTAATGTTTTTAATATTGAGAAAGTCACAAAAATACTTTAATGCTAGACAAGAATCATTAGGTGAACTTAATGGATATATTGAAGAAATGTATACGGGTCATAATGTTGTTAGTGCATATAATGGTATAGAAAAATCGGTAGAAGTGTTTAATAAAACAAATGATAAACTATTTGTTACAAATAGAGTAAGTCAGTTCTTATCTGGGCTAATGGGACCAATCATGGGGTTTGTCGGCAATTTAAGCTATGTTGCTGTATGCGTTATGGGTTCTGTACTAGTAATGCAGGGAAAGATATCATTTGGTGTTATTGTGGCATTTATGATTTATATTAGACAATTTACTAATCCATTGTCACAAATTGCTCAAACAATGACATCATTACAATCTACAGCAGCAGCATCTGAAAGAGTTTTTGAATTCTTGGACGAAAAAGAGTTAAAAGATGAATCTAAACTTACAGATGTATTGGAAAGAAAAGATGCAAAAGGTTGTATAGAATTTAAGAATGTTAAATTTGGATATGATAAAAATAAAACTATAATAAAAGATTTTAATGTTAGAGTTGACCCTGGTCAAAAAGTTGCTATAGTAGGTCCAACTGGAGCCGGCAAAACAACTTTAGTAAATTTACTTATGAAGTTCTATGAAATAAATGATGGAGATATTATTATCGATGGTAAGTCTATAAAGAATTTAAAGAGAGAAAATGTACATGATTTATTTTGTATGGTCTTACAAGATACTTGGTTGTTTGAAGGAACAATTAGGGATAATATTAGATTTAATACTGAAGATATAAGCGATGAAGACATTATGCAGGCATGTAGAACTGTTGGGGTTTCTCATTTTGTAAAGACTTTACCTGGTGGGTTAAATGCTATGATTAGTGATAGCGACGCAATTAGTCAGGGACAGAAACAGTTATTTACAATAGCAAGAGGTATGATTGAAGATTGCCCTTTCTTAATACTTGATGAGGCAACAAGTAATGTTGATACAAGAACAGAAGAATTGGTTCAAAAAGCAATGGATAGATTAATGGTTGGAAGAACATCATTTATAATAGCTCATAGGTTATCAACAATTAAGAATGCTGATCTTATTTTGGTAATGAATGAAGGCAATATTGTAGAGATGGGTTCTCATGATGATTTAATCGAAGCAAATGGCTTTTATTCAGAGCTATATAATTCGCAGTTTGAGAGCATTATAGACTAGTAATTACCTAGTATTGATGTTATAATAACCTTGGAGTGGTGATATATGGAAAAAGTTAAGGATTCCGCAAAAGGTTTTTTGGGAGAATTCAAAAAATTTATTGCTAGAGGAAATGTTATTGATTTAGCAGTAGGTGTTGTAATTGGTGGTGCATTTGGTAATATTGTTTCATCATTAGTAAATGATATTATTATGCCAGTTATTGGAGTTATTCTTGGAGGAGTAAACTTTAGAAGTCTTACTATTAGAGTAAAAGATGCAACTATTTATTATGGTTCATTTATTCAAAATATTATTGATTTCTTAATTATTGCTTTCTGTATTTTCCTAGTTGTTAAATTTGTTAACAAATTTATGACAAAGAAAGAAGAGGCTAAACCTGAAGCTCCTAAAAAGAGTGATGATATAGTTCTTCTTGAGGAAATCAGAGATTTATTAAAAGATCAATCTAAAAAAAATAAGTAGTATTTAGATTTAAAAAAGAATATTTATTATATTCTTTTTTTTTAATTCATTTTAAGTTATAATTAATAAGATGGTAGGTGTAAATTAAAATGAGCAAATTAGATAAAACTATTATAAGCGAAATAAAATGTTTAGGAATGGATATGCAAAGAAAAGCAAACACTAGTAATTTTGCTTCTTTATTGGGCAGCACTAATATTTTTTATGCTTTATATAGTGATATTATGAATTACAAAAGAACTAAACCTAATTGGATTAATCGAGATAGATTAATTATAGCAAGTAGAAATGCTTCTAGTTTGATATATCCAACACTTTTTATGGCTGGATTTGATATTACAATAGATGATTTAAAGAACTATTGTGTAGATGAATCATTGTTTACTAAAAGTTTAAAATATGAAAGTGTTCCAGGAATTGAAAATACTACTGGATTACCTGGTGAAGGAATTGGTCTTGCTGTAGGTACTTGTTTAGCTGAGAGATATTTTTCTTCGATAGTTAAAAAAGTTAAGCCAAAATCAAAATTAATTGATTATTATACATATTGCTTTTGTGATATAAATGATTTATTAACAGGAGTGTCTTTAGAAGCTTTATCTTTTGCGGGTACTCAAAAGTTAAGTAAATTGGTTATTATTGCAGAGTGTCCAGAAGTATTAAAGAATTCTGTTACTAAAGATTTATATAGTACTGAATTAGATGATATTTTTGAGGGCATGGGTTTTGAAGTTAATGAAGTTAAAGGCAATAATTTTGAAAATGTATATGATGCAATAGATGATGTTAGAAAGGGTAAGAAACCAGGAATAGTCCTTGTTAAAACCATTCCAGGTGAGGGATCTAAATTAGCAAATAGTAATAAAGCATATAAAAAGACTTTAACAAATGAAGATGTTATTAATTTAAAGGTGGATTTAAAACATGCTCCTGAGCCATTCTCTTTTGATGAAAAATCAAGAAACGAATTTATTAAAAATATTGATGAGAGAATGGAAAAAGTATATAGCAAATGGCAAGCTGAATACGAGGAACTAAGAGCATCAAGTAGTAAATCATTAAGCAAGTTATTTGCTTTATTAGAAGATGATGAATTAAGTTGTGATTTTGATGAAGAAAATTTTAAAATAAATGATGATTATTTAGAAAGCACAATGGTTTCTAACGAAAAAATTATGAATGTCGTTTCTGCGAGAAATTTATTCTTCTTAAATGCATCAAGTGATATGTTTGATGAAACAAAAGCGTTTATAGAAAAAAATGAATTTATGACACCTGATACTCCATTAGGAAAAAATATTAATGTAGGTGCTAGAGAAAGAGCAATGGGTGCAATAATAAATGGACTTGCAATGTCTAATATTAGAGTTGTAGGAAGTACATCTCTTGCATATAGCGATATGTTAAAGCCATCAATCAGATATAGTTCTATGACGTCTCTACCTGTTACATATGTTTTTGCAGATGATTCTCTTGCATCGACTGTTGATGGAGAAGCCTATGCTGCAGTTGAACAAACAGAGGGATTAATATCTACACCTGGATTAACAGTGTTTAGACCATGCGATATTAACGAAGTAATTGGCTGTTGGGATTATGTTTTAAAAAATAAGTGCCCTGTAGCTTTATCGTTATCACAAGAAAAAGTGCCTAAATATCGTAATACAAATGCTAAATATGTTAAGTATGGAGCATATATGATTAAACGAGAAAAAGGACGTTTAGATGGTGTAATTATAGCAAGTGGTTCTGATGTTGAAATTGCAATGGATGTTGCTGATGAACTATATAAAGAAAGTGG
>JAEEKZ010000031.1 GCA_016288635.1 Caryophanales bacterium | reverse complement strand
AATTTTTTAATAATATCGTTCCATTAACTACTCCTCTTACAACATTACCAAGTTTTGCTGATGCTTTATTTTCTTTAGACATCGGTAAAAATGGGACTTTTTCGCCGTATTTTCCTAACGTTTTTAAATTATCTCTTGTGTTTACATGCTGGTTATAGGCATAGTTGTTTGTTTCTATGTACTCAGCATCCAACATCCTTAATATTTTTACTGTATCCTCTAATGAAGGGATTTCACTTGTCCCGCTTCTTTTTAATCCCCTTATATACATTGCTGCTGTATTTTGATATAGAGAATCGTCACCAGCTTCAGCACGAGATAATCTTTCTAGCCTAGCACTATACTCTTGTAATTGTAGAAATCTTGCATCTTCTTTATATTCAGGATAATCTTCAACGCAGTAGTATTTAATTGTGCCATTTGGGCTTTCAATATTTCTTTCAATAATATGACTTTTAAATCTTTTTATTCTTTTTTTATACTCTTTTTCTTTAGCACGATTACCATAATATTTGTCAAGCATATCTTGCTCTAATTCATCTATATCTGGGTCTTCTAATTCGAAATCGATCCCTTCAAACTCTTCAATTCTTGTTTTTATCCCTGGTATATGACCACTATCACCTTTTTTTGGAGGTTTTGGAGTGGCCGGTCCATCTTTTTCTGGAGGATTTTTACCTTCAGGTTTTCCTTTTGTTGGAGGATTATGCCCATCTTGTCCCTCTCTTGTCGGCGGGCGGGTTCCTTCGGGTACTCCTTTAGATGGAGGGTTGTTTTCACCTCCACCTCCTCTTGCTGGAGGGATTTGACCTTCTGGACCATCTTTTTCTGGTGGGTTTTTACCATCTGGTTTTCCTTTTGTTGGTGGATTATTTTCACCTTCACCGCCTCTTGTTGGAGGAGTTGGACCACCTTGACCTCCTCTTGTCGGGGGTCTATTTCCCTCAGGGTCTCCCTTATGTGGAGGATTATTTCCACCTGATCCACCTCTTGTTGGTGGAATTTGACCTTCTGGACCACCTTTGATTGGTGGAATTGGGGTTCTAACTGGGACCTTCACTTTTTTATATACATCATATTCTATAAATGTATTATCACTATCTTTTTCAATAAATTCAAGATTTGGATCATTTGGATCAATGCCTTTTTCTCTTAAAGCATCGTCTAAACTATATCCTTCTCCTTCAGTGTATCTACTTATTAAAACTGTTGATAAGTAAATTTTCTCATATTTTTCTTCTTGGTTCATATTCTAACCTCACTACTATTATAAATATAGCAAAATTTGGGTAAATATTCAATAATGACTATTTATTATTTATATGTGATTATCTTATTTAATTAACACCATTATATTTAAATAAAAAAGACTAGATTGCTCTAGCCCTTACACTTTTATTATAAATGTCTAAATTTTCCAAAGTTATATGTCTTTCCAGTAGCATTTGTTATTTTGTATATATTGTTTGTTTTGGTATCTGTTGCTTTATTATTGTTCATAATAACTGAGTGCTCTTCTAATTCTATTTCTGTAAGTGAAGAATTTAATATTTTCTTACCATTTGAATCTGTTATATACATTGCATCAGTTGGTGTTAAATAAGTAATGTTCCCTTCTTTTATTGAATGGTAAATATAGTCACCACTGTGGTTTTTGTATTTTTCTATATCAGGCCCAGATAAATTGGTTCCATGAACGATATCAGCTATATATTCTCCTAATAGTTTTCCATTATCAGTTGTGATTAATAGACTTGCTTGTGGCTTGTCTTCTATACCGGCAGGAAGAGAAATTGCTGCATACTCTTTATCTACACCTTTATGTGTTGACGAAGTCATATCCCATTCAAAGAATTCGTAATTAACTCCGATATCCTCTTCTTCATTGAAAGTTTTTAACATCTCGATTCCATATCCTTCAAGATGATAGATAGCATCCCTTACACATTTAAGCCCAAGAGCGTCATTTCCAACATAAACATTATAGTATATGTAGTATGGGCCATTTGCCTGTTGCTGTGAACTTCCTGATGTTTGAACTCTTACTACTATATCATTTCCATTTACTGTAAGATAGCTATTTTCAAGGCCTAAAGGTAGATCCTCTGAATATTCTTGCTTCACTTCTACTATAGAAAGTGAATCAGTATTTGTTTGATTATTATTGTTTTCAGAATTGTTGTTATTTGGTATTTCATTGTTTTGTTCTTTATTATTAGTTTCGCTATTTGTGTTATTTTCATTATTTGGCGTTGGATTATTCTTTTTTGAATTATCACCACATCCTGTTAATGCAAAACACATTATAACTGCTAATAAAATAATTAAAATTTTATTTTTCATTATAAGTTTCTCCTTCTAAAGTTATTATATAAGAAAATACTAGATTTCTCTAGTCTTTATACATTTATTTAACTTCCATTTATTACTCAAAATTAAAGATAATACCAATTATTCCAAGTATATATACAAATACACTTATAATTATTATGTACTTTCCTATATTTTTCCATCCTTCAATAGTAAGATTTTTAAATGCCGGCCTACAATCAAATATACTTAATTTATGCCCAGTATACATATATAATCCAACTATTAAAAGTATAGATGCGAATATTATCATTAATGTACCAAATCCGCTCATTTTAACACCCATTAAATTATATCACATAAAAATCAGGATTTTGTTTCTAATTTATGTGTTCATGAAAAGTGAAATATTTTAATCACCCACTAATAAATGGAATTCTTATCATAAATGATAATATTAGGCCAATTATAAAACTTATAGATATGATCTTTATGTCTTTATATATTATGCATAGAGAATCTATAAAAGTAATCGTATATAAAATCCCTCTAAAATCAAAATACCACATTCCCATGCTAAAACATGACGCTAACATAAAGAATATGATTATACTATCAATAATAATTGAATATTTATTATTGCTTTTAGCGTACCAAGCAATATAAGCAAGTATTGGAGAAATTATTGTAAATCCATACCATATCATCATATAGTTTTTAGGATTAAATCCATTAAATATTATTGTATATAAGTGATAACTGATAGTCATAGCTATAAAGAAGAGAAAAACATTAATACTAGCTCTTTTTGGTGATTTACTATAAATTGATATTGTTAATGCACTAAATAACCAAATTGCCATATTAGAAAAGAAATTACCCAAATCTAAATAATCCAAAATAGCATTATTAAATGTTCTACTATCTAACCATTTTGAAATAAATCCTAATATCATTCCTAATATAAATATTAAAGATGTATTTATAATTTTTCTTTTAAAATCTAAATTATTACCTTCTTCTCTAATATTATTTAAAAACTCTTTCAAATTACCACATCCAAGTATATTATATATCAAAAAAAGCAAATCTCATAATGATTTGCTTTTTTTCTATTATCTAACGAAATTTCCTCCTTGACCCTCTCTAGCTTGAATATATTGCAAATATTTTTGATGTTTTATATAATGAAATTCACTTAAGTATACCCTATCACCCACCAATAATTATAACATAAAAAAGACTAGTTTTATCTAGTCTATTCTACTCTACAGCCACCTGGGCCTTCTAATTTTTTATTCCAAACATATTCTAATCCAGCAAATTTATACTTGTTAAATAATTCATTGGCGTTTTGTGAACCAGATATTTCTTTAGTGAACTCATTAAATGATTTTTTGTCTTGATATAAACTGATTAAGAAAATTTCTTTGTCTTTATCACTTATGTTATCTAACTTGTCTAAAAAATCAGATATTGCTTTTACAAAATATGGATCTTTAACAGCATAATTAATTATGTCATTTAAAGATATGTCATATATTTTAACTTCATGTTTTAATTCTTCTCCTGTTTTTTCCTTAAATACTAATTCAAGCATTCTTTTTTGATACTCAAAATCTAAATAATTTACTTCTGGTGTAAATGAATTGAAGAGATATTCTATTTGTTTTTCCTTAGATGGGAAAATAAAATGCGCTTCTATTAATGATTTGTATCCCTTTTTTATAACTTCAACTGTGAGATTTTCAAATGCTTCTTTTGGTGGTATTGTTACTTTATAATATGTATCTGTTTTTTCAGTATTTGTTGCATCTTTTTTATAATCATATATTATATTAGATTTATGTAATATGTCGAAATTTTCTTTATTTGGTAACACAAATAATTTAATTTCACCACTAGATTTATTTATTGAAATCATATTTCTTCCACCATAGGAAACTTCTTCTGGTATCCCGGCTTCAAAGATCCAAATCTCGTCTGTTTCTCGAATACTTAATAGTACTCTTTTATCATCACAATGTAAGTCTTTTTGTGCCATAATTTTAGCTTGTTCTAAAGATATTTTTTTTTCGTTCATATTTAACTATCCTCCTTATTTATTTTGCTTAGTTTAATATTTTAAAAATGTTTTGGCTACTTTCTTTGCTATTTTATATGCTGGACCTTCAAGTTTCTTTCGAGCATTTTTTAATTCTTTTCTTATTTCTATTCCTTGAGGACAATGTTGCTCGCATTTACCACATTCTATACAGTTTGAAGCACTTGTTGCGTCTTTTCTTAATGCTGTACACATTAGATATTCTTTTAAAGCTACAAATTTGCTATCTGTATAGTATTTATTATATGCTGAGAATGTACCTGGTATATCTACTTTTCTTGGACATGGCATACAATATCTACAGCCGGTACATGGAACTTTCATTTTTTCATTTATTGCTTTTACTACCTCTTTTAGCAGTTCATGATCAGCCTCTGTAAATTCTCCAACTTCTGCCTTATCTGCGAACGAAGTGTTTTCTTTTACCATTTCAATAGAATTCATACCCGATAATACACATAATATTTCTTTTTGATTCCATAGCCATCTAAATGACCATTCTGCAGGTTTCATTTTCTTTTCGTATTTTTCAAATAATTTTTTTGCTTTATCTGGTAATTGATTAACTAATCTTCCTCCTCTTAGAGGTTCCATGATGTTTACGGGAATACCTTTACTTGCGGCATAATGAAGACCAGTCTTACCCGCTTGAGAGTTTTCATCCAAATAGTTGTACTGAATTAAACATATATCCCAATCATAACTATCAATTATCTTACAAAACATATCGGAGTTTCCATGGTATGAGAATCCTATTTGTTTTATTTTACCAGATTTCTTTTTTTCATTAATCCACTCTTCTATTCCTAATGCTTTTAATCTTTCCCATGACTTAATATCTGTTAGCATATGCATTAAATAATAATCAATATGATCGGTTCTTAACCTTTTTAGTTCTTCTTCAAATTTGGTTTCAACATCATTAATTGACTTAATCATATAATGTGGTAGTTTGGTAGCAATATAGACATTATCTCTAATTTGATTTTCATCTAATACTCTACCTAATAGTTCTTCACTTCCAGGATAAACATACGCTGTATCATAGTAATTAACTCCAGCATTATAGGCTTCTAATATTTCTTTTTCTGCTTTATTATAATCTAATTTTACTCCTTTACTTGTAAATCTCATACATCCATATCCTAATACAGATACTTTATTTCCATATTTATCAGTATGGTACTTCATTCTATCAACTCCTATTAAATTATAACATGGAAAAAGGACTAGGTCATTAATCTAGTCTTTAAAAACTAAAACTATGTGGTAATAACTCTTCTATAGTAATTGATTCTACTACACCATTATTGATGTAATATATTTTGAAATCTTTATTGACAAATTCACTCATGAATTGTCTACAATATCCGCATGGCATACATTTTTCTGTTGGTTCTACACCAGCTGGAGCACCCACTACTGAAATACATTCAAACTCTGTTTCTCCTTCAGAAATGGCCTTTACAAAAGCAACTCTTTCAGCACATATCGATTGTATTCCATGATTTTCAACATTACATCCAGTATATACTTTGCCACTCTTTGTTCTAAGTGCTGCACCTACTTGGAACTGACTGTGCGGTACATATGCGTTTAATCTTGCTTTCTTTGCTAATTCAATATCATCTTTATACATATTATTCCCTCCTTATTGTATATTGAGATTTATTATTCTTGTATATTTCAAATACTTTTAGCATTTCTTTTACTATCCCGTGATTATCTCCATGGATTTTTAAATTTCTTATAAATTCATTTTCGACATCGTCTAAAGGAATGTATCTAAGTTCAAAATTGCCTTCTTTTTCTGAATCAGTATATTTTGTATTTGCTAAATTTGGCTTTTCATCTGTTTTAATTTCATAATAATATATTTCTATTTTTCTGTTTTTACCAGGGGATGGCCAGTCTTTGTAATATCCGTGGTTACAGGCAAATGGTTTTGCTTCTTTAATATCTAGTTCGATACCTGTTTCTTCTTGAATTTCTCTATTTATAGCTTCTACTAGAGTTTCTCCTTCCTCAACATGTCCACCTGGGCATTGATATTCATTATTTGAATATCCTAATAATATTTCGTTTTTACTATTTACTAATAATATTTTAACCCTCTTGACTACTTCTGTCATTTCTTCTTCTTTTAGGTTAAAATCATTTGTTATTATCGTTTTCATGTTATCACCAATCCTAATAATATAGAATATTTTTGTATATCAGATACTGTGCTAATAAAAATATTGAACCAACTAATATACTAACTAGTAGTACATGGGTATTCTTCTTTTCCCCTTTATATAGAAAAAATAATAAAATAAATCCTATCAAATCTACTAATGTTTGAAATAAGTATTTATGATTAATAAAAACAGAACATAATACAGATATTCCTTCAAATATCAGTAGTCCTAATGGAAGTGATAAAGCTATTACTCCCCATTTATTATTCTTCTTAGCTTGATATGCAACAATTGCACATAGGCCACATATAAATGACGGTATTAACCATATCAAAGATTGAATAATTGCATTGTCTATACCGGAAAATCTATGAAATTCAAATGGTAGTAATAGATGTACAAAGAAAAATGACGAATTCATAAAACCAAAATAAAGAAATGTATTAATACCTGCTAATTCCCAGTTATCTGATTGCATTAAAACTATCATTCCTGTAATAGCCCAAAAACCTAATGAACCTGAAAAAGATGAAAAAGTCCAAATATTATCATTTGGAAATAAATCCATGGTTGCACACAAGCTACCCATGCATATACCAAATATAATAACTTTTATAAAAGAAATAAGATCTTTTTTCAGTACCATTATTATCACTCCATATACAAATTATATCACACAAAAACGGATTCTCATCCGTTCTATATATCTATTAACGATGTCTTACTCCATCATTATTTCTATTATATTCAACTAATTCATTAAAAACAGGACATTTACTTACTTCATTTGGATCAAGCCTTAAATGTATCTTATCATCTGCTTCAAAAGGGAAAGATATATAATTTAGAGATTCTGAAATAGCTTCAAGCTTAGAATAATATCTAGTTAAAACCTCAGTTAAATTAGTTTGAATTGATTCTTGTTTATCTATTTCAGCTTGTGTTTCTTCTTCGTCTTGTTTCTTATTTAAAATAGATAATCTTTTAGCATTCCATCTTTGAGGGAGAAATGGAACAATAACTGTTTCCATTCCATCGGATAAAGATAAAGATAACATATCACTTAAAAAATAATGCTCAGGTGCTCCATTTATTTTTGATGTAAAACCTTTTCTAATTTCTTTTAGATAGTATTTATTAATTTCAATATTTTTATCTGCCTTACTTAATACACCATATATAAACATCTTATTATCGCTTACCCCTACATATACATTTGGAAGTGGCAATTTATATCCGTCATCAAAAGTTAACTCTCCGGTTATCGAATAAGGGGTTTCTGCTTCAATTGGGGCTTTCTCTTCTGAAAATGAAAGTGTAGCACCAATTGTACTTAAATATATCTCACGTTTCCCATCAATTATTCTATTTTTAAACATTTCAATTCTATGATTTAAAAATGATATTGGATTAGTAAAATCATAATAACTTGCATTAGCAAATAACGAACTAATTATATACTTATATAAATATCTATCACGATCTTCCTTAGGTGCATCTTCCAATTTTTTTTCTAAACTACCATCATTATAAAAATCAATAGCCATATTTACATATTCACAAAGTAATCTATCAAATTCTTTTTTATTATTAATATTTAAACTGGTTACACATAATTCGGGATAATCATCATCGTTAATATGAGTAATTTCTTTACCTTCAACAGTTGTACTAAATAAAAGATTTTTTCTAAACCATGCATCAATTCCACCTTTGCTAGCTTCCGGTACAATCTCTTTATAAAAAACATTTATAATTTCTTCATTCTTGCTCATTTTATCCCCTATTGAAATATAGTCATCATATTGGGCTTTAAAGTCTTCTATAGATTTTTCTACATCTATATCATAGTCTTCTTTAAAGGTTTCTAAGTCATCAATATATGTCTTCTTAGTTAATACTCCACCTAATGACTTAATATTAGTTCTTGAAGAAGGATTCTTCTCGTCACAATCAAGTGTGATATGTTTAACGCCTAGAGCATGAAAATATTTAAGTACCCCATATAAAATAATATTAGAGTATTTCTTTCCTCTTTCAGTAGGCCTAATAGATGCACCTGCATTACCACCAAATCTCTTGTATCTTTCATTTAACTCTTTTCTTATATTAACTATTCCTATAAGCCTATTATCGTTTTCTCTATAGATAAAAAATGTATCATTTGGAACTACTTTTTCAGTTGCTTCTTGAGTGCTTTCCTTATTTATTTTTTCTAACCACCCTTCATAATTATCTAAATATTTATGAAGACCATTTACTCCTTCAATAGGTGAATTATATTTATAAAACTCACTTATATAATCGAGTGCATCAGCTTTATTATCTAAAGATGGCCTAACAAATTTTAATTTATCCATATACCCTCCCTAAAAATCTTAACGATACTATACAATAAGTATTATATCATAAAAAAAGAGAATTTTTACATTCTCCTAATATCTTAATCTTCCGATTACTTTATTTTTTTTATTCCAGTGTGCATTCTTGGATGATATCCTTGCTTATCGTAAAACTTTATTCCATTTTTATTATATGCAAACACATCTACCAAAATATATTCACACCCTACTGATTTAAAATTATCTTCCATTTGTTTCATTAATAATTTTCCTACTCCATTACTCCTTATTTTTGAAGTAACAATT
>JAEEKZ010000030.1 GCA_016288635.1 Caryophanales bacterium | reverse complement strand
ATCTTTTATTTCAAAATATGATTCTGAATCATTTCTATATTGATCGATATATTCATAATAATCTAAATCCTTCATTAATTCTATTCCATCAAATATTAAATAATCTTCTTTAAAAGATTCATCATATTCGATATTTTTATCATTTAATTCATCTTTTAATTATTATGAATGGATATGCCGGGAATATTATAAAGGATATAATAGATCCTAATATTAATGGCATAGTTAAGAATAATATAAGTGTTATTGAATACATTGGGTGTCTTACTATTCCATATAATCCTGTATCGACTAATTTTTGCTCTTTTTCTACTTTAATTGTTCTTGATAAGAAAGTATTTTCTCTTAGTACTTCAGCGTATAATATATAAGATATTAGAAATAATACTGATGCTATGATAACTACTATTTTAGGTATCATTATCCAATTATATCGATAATTTAAACCTGCAAGGATGAATCCTAGTAAGAACATTATGCCACTATAAGCTACTACTTCTTTTTGTTCTTTTTCTCTTTCATTTAAATCCAACCTTGATTTTAATAAATCTGGATTTTTAATCATCATTACTATTCCGGCACAAAACATAGGTATAAATAATAAAACGCAGAATAGCCATGCATTCCAGTAGTTAAATGATCCAGCTGGTATGAATAATAACAACATAACTAATAATACCCCCATTACGTATCTAGTTATTGCTTTTATAAATAGTTTTATACTCATAATTATCTCCTATTGGTTTCTAATAATAATTATAACATAATAAAAGGAATAATATATTATTATTCCTTTACTTTACTATTCATCTACTTCGTATAAACTTAATCTATCTTCTAGTTCACGAATTCTATCATTTAATCTATCATTTGTTTTTTCTAGTTCTTCTAATTCTTCAGCATATGAATTTCTTATTGCATTTTCTTCATCTTGTTTTCTTTGATATTCTTCAAAATTTTTATTAAGTTTATCAATATTCTTCTTATTTGTATATACTGTCATTTTTTCTATTTCAGCAGTTATTGGTATTATTTTCTTATCGTTTACATTTTTAAGTAATTCTCTATATATTTCCATTGGATTTTTACAACGAGACCATGCTGATATCATATTATTTGATTCAATTATATCTGTTGAATCTACTACTTCACAATATTTGTTTAATTCATATTCAATTTTGATATTATCATTATCTGCTTCAACAT
The DNA here is from genome assembly GCA_016288635.1 of Caryophanales bacterium. Classification (GTDB taxonomy): domain Bacteria; phylum Bacillota_I; class Bacilli_A; order RF39; family UBA660; genus JAEEKZ01. The sequence continues at coordinate 35,801 of JAEEKZ010000030.1, read as the reverse complement.
ATTCAATACTGTAATTTCCATGAGAAGTAATTATTGTATCTTCTTTCATATCATATTCTTTTGTTACTGTTTGTAATACTGTTTCATTTGTTTCTAATACATCAAATGATGTAGTTCCAATAAAAATCATTCCACAGCCTGCACCTAATACGACAAGAGATAGTATGAAACTCCAAATCATTCTCTTCTTATCATTTATTCTATTAAATATAAAGTTAATTATTAATAGTAATACGACAATAGTTATTATAGTTACCGCTACGATTGAAGTAATTACACCAACAAAGAATAATCCTGTTTTAGTAATGGTAAATGATACTATGAATGCAAATAACAAAGCAACTAAGCAGCACATTAATGGAATACCAATGCAAATGAACACGAAGAATTTAATAATTAATATTATAAATTTGAATAAAGAATTTATAAATTTATATTCACTATGTTGTGGATCTCTTATTACTATTTTGTCTTCGTTTTTCTTATATAAGATTTTGTTGTTTTTATCTACTTCTTTATTATTAGCTTCTTTTTCTTCAACATTATTTTCTGTATCAATTTCTTCTTTTTTTGAATCTTCTTTTATTTTTTCATAATAGTCTAGATATCTTGTTTTAAAGATATGAGCCATTATTATAATTGCTACTACTAATAATCCTATTATTAAAATTGAATCTAATAGATGTAAAACAAATCTATATAGCGTACCTGGTAAAAATTGGATTAATATTTCAATTAAATTATCTATTACACCAAATACTACTACTGATGCTAAGAATAATATTAATGCAATTATTACTTGTTCAAATAAACATTTTATTTTGCTTTTAAAATTCATATTACTAAATAGATTAATTGTATCAGTAATATATTTTAAAAAGTCATCAATGAAATTGTTTATTTTCTTTTTGCTTTCTTCCTCCCCTTTAGTTTCTTTTATATCTTTATGTAATAAATCATCTATATTTACATTGAACTTATTACATAGAGCAATTATTTTATCCATTTCAGGATATGCAGCACCTGATTCCCATTTTGAAATAGCTTGTCTAGATACTCCTAATTCGTCTGCAAGTTGTTCTTGCGAAAGATTATTTTCTTTCCTAATCTTTTTTAAATTTTCTGAAAATTGATTGTTCATTTTTTCCTCCTTTTCGTACTCATTTTATAATTTTCTACCGGTTGCATTCCACCAACTTTGAGTTGTTTTTTGTATAATTTTGGTTGCATTTACCATATTTTACCATATTTTGTATAGTTTACTGCATAAAAAAACTAAATATTTCTATTTAGTTTTAATTTTTTAAAATTCTCTTTTTGAATAGAATTTTTTAGCCAATATATATGATATTGTTAAGAATAAAATTGTTACTAATAATGCTAAAGGTATAAAATATGTATCTAAGAAATTTATAAAATTAGCAGATACATTTATTTTTACAACTTTAGTAAATAGAACAAATAGTCCCATGATTGATACTCCGATTAACATCATAGCTAGTCTTCCTTTTTCATATCCATATTTAAATAGAACTGGATATAATACTGACATTATTACAATAATTGCTAATAACATTCCAAACATTGTAGATAATGTATCTATAAAATCAAATGATCCTCTTATATTTCCGATTATTGTGCTTGATATTAAACTTACTATTGTTAATAATGCTACAACAATTAAAGTTGTAATATATTTTGATTTAATTATATTTATTCTTCCTTGAGGTAATGATGCTGCATATGTATGCCAGTTATTATATTCATCATAATTAATTGTTGAAATACATATCATTAATCCCATGAATGGAAGAAAGAATGACATATCCATGTTGAATGTTATTGAATAGAATAAATATATTACTAATGCAACACCTAGTGCCTTATAATTATTTCTAATCATATATAAATCTTTTTTAATCATTCCTATCATATTATTTAACTCCTTTAATAATTAATAGCATTAATTCCTCTAATGATATTTTATCTATTACATAGTCTTTATATTTTTTCTTACATTTAGTTTTATCATCAATTAATATTTCATAATCATATCTATTTTTCTTGTATGAAACAATATCTTTTTTATCAATCTTATTAAAGTCGTCGATATTACATTTTAGTATTCCGTAATTATCTATAATTTCATCTTTATCTTTTTGTAAGAATATTTTACCATCTTTAATGAATATTATATGATCTGCAATATGTTCTAAATCACTTGTTATATGCGTAGATAATATAATTGTGTGTTCTTCATCTTTAATGAAGTCTAAGAATATGTCTAATATTTCGCTTCTAACAATTGGATCTAAGCCACTTGTTGCTTCATCTAAGATTAATAATTTTGGTTGATGAGATAAAGCTGTAGCTATTTCAACTTTCTTTCTCATTCCCTTTGACATTGTTTTTAATATTTGATTATCTTTAATTTTGAAATCTTTTAAATATTTATGAAATAATTTACTATCCCAATTTTTATAAATATCTTTCATAATAGATTCAATATCTTTTGACGATAATGTTTCTGGAAAGAATGTATTATCAAGTACTACACCTATATCTTCTTTGATTGAAAATTCGTTATCTTTTAAATCTTTATTAAATATTTTTATATCTCCAGATTCTTTATTGATGATATTTAATATAAGTTTAATTAATGTTGTTTTACCTGCTCCGTTTTCTCCAATTAAACCAATTACTTCTCCAGATGGAATATTTAGTTTATCAATATCTAGAGTAAAATCTGGATAATTCTTTTTTAAATTTTTAATCTCAATTACATTTTTCATTATTCTTCACTCCTATTAAAGAAATCATATATTTCCATGATTTCTTCTTTTTTAATATCATATTTCTTTGCTATATCCACTATTTTAGAAATGTGCTCTTCAATATCTTTTTGGGCTTTATCTTTTGCTAAATCATTGTTTTTAGGTGCCACGAATGTTCCTTTTCCTTGTTTAGATATAATATAGCCTTCTTGCTCTAATTCATCATATGCTTTTTTTATTGTCATTACACTTATTTTGATATCTTGAGCTAGATTTCTAATTGATGGAATTGCTTCATCTTCTTTAAGTTCATCATCCATAATTTGCTTAATTATAGAATTTTTAATTTGTTCATATATTGGTATTGAACTACTATTACTAATGATCATTTTCATAGTGTATCACCCTTACATATAACACTATATAACACTATATAACACCTGTCAATATTAAAATAAAAAAAGAATAGTTTTTACTATTCTTTTATAATATTTTTTCCTTTTACTAATGATGATGGTGATGCTCATGTTCATGATGAACTTCAACATTACATTCTATATCATTACATGGTTCAGTTTCGGTTTCCAGTATTGAATGACATATATTATATTCTTCTAGTTCTTCTCTTATTTCTTCTTTAATTCTTTTCATATCTTTAGAAGTACTTACAATGTGCATTGTTGCATAATTGTTATACCCATCAATACTCCATACATGAATATGATGAATATCATCTACTCCCTTGATTTTTAATAAATCTGTTTCTAGTTTATCAATATCAACATTGTTTGGTGTTTTTTCTAAGAATAAATCTAATACTTTACTCAAGTTTTTTAATGAATGAATAAGAATAAATAAGGCAACTCCTATACTCATAATTGGGTCTAATATCTTGATATCTGTGAAGTTCATTATTATGGCACCTATTAATACTACTATCCATCCTAATACATCTTCAAGCATATGAAGGTTAACTGATCTTTGATTTATTGATTTTCCTTCTCTAGTTACATATGCTGCTATAAAGTTTAATATAACGCCTATAATGGCAAATATAATCATTCCTTTATAATTTATATCTATGGGATTAAATAACCTTGTTATTGCGTTATAAATGACTAATAATGAGCCAACAAGCAATATGGTTGTAGTTATTACTCCTCCTAAGACTGAATACCTTACATATCCATATGTATATTTCTTATTTGCTTTCTTTTTACTTTTCTTTTCTAAGAAATATGATATTCCTATTGAGATAGCATCTCCAAAATCGTGTATTGAATCAGAAATTATTGCAACTGATCCTGTTATAAAGCCTCCGAATAATTCAAATATTGAAAAAGAAATATTTAGAATAAAGGCTATTAATATATTCTTTTCTGTTTTCATTTATACTCCTTAATTCTTTTTAATTATAGCATAAAAAAACTAGATTTCTCTAGTTATTTCATTATGCTATCCTCTAGCTGCTGATGAATTTTGACTTGATTGTACGACTTCTGAATACTTAGTTCTTACAGTTTCTTGTTGTGTTGGATTCAATTTATTAAATTTTGCTGCAAATTTGTTATAGCATTCAGCTTGTTTTTCACCACTATAATTGCCTGTAGACATCATCCATAGGTACATATATGTAAGACACTTACTTACTTCTGGATCTTCCATATTATCTAGATATTCTTCAGCATATTCATTTGTTCCAATGACTGATGCTGCTAAAAGTACATTCATTACATTTTTATTCATATTTATTCCCCCGATTAGTTAATTATTTTATAGTACTTTTATTGGTTTTTCAACAAAAAAATGAGATTAAATCTCATTTTTATATTTCTTTTTCTAGAAATTTTTTATATTTTTCTTCTTCGTTACTTGAAGATTTAAATACTACTATTCCCTTTTTATTATCTTTATTTAGTTTATTTTGTTGTTCTAATCGATTCTTTAAATGTACAGCTGTTTTGTACGCTCCATCATAGAATGTTACATCTCCTAGTATTTTTTTAATTTCATTCTTGATAAAAGGATAGTGAGTACATCCTAGTACAACTATTTTTATTCTACCTTTATATGGTTCTAAGTACTTTTCTAATAATTCTGTAACATCTTGATTGTTTTCAATTCTTTCAACTAATCCTGAGCACGGTAATGGAATTATATTATCTGCTTTTAATTCCTCTTTTAATTTATTATATTTCTCTAGTTTTAATGTTGCTTGGGTAGCCATTGTTAAGATTTTTTCATTTGGGTGTTCTAAGAATGCAGGTTTTATTGCTGGCTCTATTCCAATAACAATCATATCTTTATATTTTTCTCTTATTATGTTTGCTGCAGCACTTGTTGCTGTATTACAAGCAATTACTATAGCTTTTACTTCATTTTCTACAAAATAGTCTACAATTCTCATTACTATTTTAACTATTTCTTCTTCTGGCTTATCACCATATGGAGCGTTTATTGAATCACCATAGTATATAAAGTTTTCGTTAGGCATAACTTTAATTAGTTCTTTTAAAACACTTATTCCGCCAATTCCAGAATCAAATACACCTATATAATCCTTGTATTTCATTTAAACCATTCACCCTTTTATTTTTGCTTCCTATATAATTATATCATAAAAAAAGCGAAATAATATTTCGCTTGATTTATTACATAATATTTATATAATTTATCCGTTTAAGGCTATATCATATATTTCAAATTCAGTATCGTTTCTTTCGATTCTTAATTCTGGATAATGATGGCCTATTTCTTTTATTTCTCCATAATTCAAACAAGCATAATTTTTGTTTGTTATAGATATTGATGGTTTTCCTAATTGCTCTAGTATTGTAGAATCATCAACATTATCTTCTTCATTTAGACAATTTTTTATTGTCTCTAACGCTGCATTTTCGTATTTTTCTTTATTTTTTAAATAATCATTTAATAAATCAAATGCAAATTTTATTCTTTGAGGAGTTATAGTTTCTTTTATTTCTTCTTCATCAATGTCATCATCAAAGTCATCGTAATCATTATCAAATAAGTCTCTATTTATTGTTACTCTAAAGCCTTGAATTTCAGTTCTTGCTGAATCCATGTCGTCAAACTCTAAAGTGTTTTGCATTTCTTTAATTGTTTTTTCATCATATTCAATCATATTTTTTTTCTCCTTTAATCTAATTCTATGTATTTTATTCCATATAGACTTTTTTCAATTGTTCCATTTGCGAGTGTTTTATCAAATTCATCATGCAAATGCCCATGAATATTATATTTTACTTTGTTTTTGAATAGATAATATGTTATTCCAAATAATCCTTGATGTGATGGATCACCGGTTCTATTATCATCAAATGGCCCATCATGACTTGCTAAGATGTCTACTTGTTCTTTGTTTACAAGGAATCTAACACTTTCTTCTTGCGTGAATGATGGGAAGTCTACTTTTTTATATTTAAAACTTCCTTCAATTCCTAATATTTTGACACCATTAACATTTATTATTTCTCCATTTAGATTGTTTAATCCAAAATTATCAATATAATTATTGTCATGATTTCCTAGCAATGCGTATATTTTTTCTTTTGGTATGTGTTCTAATACTGTTCTTATATCACCATCACTGTGATCCCCTAGTAATAGACACATATCATAGTCTGGATGTTCATATAATACATCTTTTAGTTCATCTTCTTTTAATCCATTGTGAGTATCTGTGATGATAAGTAATCTAATTTTATTAGGTAGCATTGTTCTTGCACTACCATATGCTTTAAAAAGCTTATCAGATTGCATATAGAATTTTTCTTGAAATCCATATACATTTGCAGATGGATTAACTGATAGATATTTATTTTCCATAATATATGGATTTACTTGATATTCATCATTATTATTTTCATTATTGTTTCCAAATAAATTGTTTAGAAACTCAAACATTTAATCACTTCCTGTTTTTTAATCTACATTAAATACTGCTTCATGTGTATATGTAGCACCTACACCCAAGCAAATAGCAAATAACCATACTTCTAAAGGTACTCGTAATAATCTTATGCTTGAGACATTTTCTGCAATAAAATGCATATCTGTTAATCCAGGATATATTAATAAGATTATATTGTAAACAATTACTGTGATAAACAAAGAACAACCTACAGTAATTAATACATCTTTTAAATTTCCTTGTATCTTCATATATGATAGTATACCGATTATTAATGGTGTTAAACATAAAGCATAAATATAATTTATCTTAAACATATATACCATTAAGAAGAATACAATTAGCATTATTAAGAAATATGCAATTGTTAATTCAACATCAAGATCATATTTCTTTTTCGTTTTAACATTTCTAAAAATGTTGTGCATAGCTGGTAATATACCTGCAAATAGGAATCCGTATAGGAAGTCCTCTAAATGAAAATTGTTTATTAAGTATTTTGGAGACCAGTAGCCAGTAAATATATGGCTAATTATTACTGAAATAATTCCAAATCCTATACCAGAAATAATCATTTTCTTTCTTACTTCTTTTGTACTTTTCCAGTACGCGTATATCGTAAATGGTATCACAAATAGCAAACCCCATGCATAAAAGTATTTCATATTCTTACCTCCATTTATATTATAGCATAATAAAAACTAGATTTCTCTAGTTTTTATTTATTTTTGCTAAGCATCTATATAATCTTTTTTCTAATTTATATCTTGTCATTATTTCTTCATTTAAATATTCTATTTCAAAGCCTTTAAAGAAATATAATATATCTTCTTTATTAAAGAATCTTTTAAGTCCTCTATCTGTTGTTGAGTATAGATGTGGTTCTATTTCTATTCCTTTTCCTGCGCCATGATTTACATCGTTAATTGAGTTTACTCTAAATATTAAATATCCCCCATTTACTATAATTCTTTTTAATTCATTTATTATCATAAATGTATCTTTTTCTCTAAAATAATGAAGACATAAATCAGCAATAATTACTTGAAATGAATTATCTTCAAATGGTAAACCATCTAACATATTAAAATGCTTTGTATCATACACATCTGGTATATTCTTTTTAATATTCTTTATTACATTTGATGATTGATCACAAGATATTACTTTTTTGCCTTTATTCATTAGATATAAAGTATCATTACCATATCCGCATCCTAAATCTAGGATTGGCGTTTTGCAATCATCTATTATATTTATAAATTTATCTAGCCAATCATCGATTTTTATATTATCTTTTTCTACATTTTGAAACATCTTTTCATAATATTGCAAAGAGTTTTCTCTTTCATTTGATTCCATGTACTTACCTCATATTAATTATAACAAAATTCTACTTGTTTTTAATAAAAAAAACTAGATTTCTCTAGTTATTTTTTTCTTACTCTTGCATTAAATTCTGTACCAGTAAGTATACTTACAATTGGTACTTGATATCCATATTCTATTTGCAATCTATTAATTTCTCTTATAAATCGTAAATTAAGATAATTTAATGACTTAAGTCTGCCATCATAATCATGGGGGTCAAAATAGTCTGCAGTAATAGACGTTGGAACAATAGATATTGCATCCATATAATCTAGTGATATTGGTTCTGATACTTGTCTTTCTAAGTATATTCCTTTTTGTGCTAAGAAATATCTTCTCTTTAGTTCTTCGTTTAGGACAATCGATGCTCCATTTAGTACAAACATTTCATATGCATTTTCAATGTTATGCCATTTATTAGTTTCTAGATATTGTTCATCATATGGTTCTTGATCTGCACGACTTAAAGCGATTGATATTCTTTCGTCTCCGTTTGAACTTCCCCATGGATGTCTACTTATTTCGGGGTACATTTCATTTATATCTTTATATGGCAATATATAACCACACTGAAAAAGGCATTCTATTTTATATAGAACTTCTTCTTGTTTCTTAAAACTAGTATCGCTTTGATATGGCATAACAGTGTGATAATACTTTCCTTTTAATTCCATGTTAATTCCCCTTAAAAATTACTGGTTTATTATATTATTTTTTGCTTTTTTGTCAAGTTAAAAGACTAGAGTAAACTAGTCTTTTTATATTTTATCTTTATCTATACCACGATCTATAAATGATTGATATATTTTATCCATGTTACGATATTTACCTTGTTTCATTTCTATTTCATATGAATCAAATTCTATATTATCCTTGTTTCCTTCTAATTCTTTATCAATATCATATGGTAAACATACCATTTCATATGATATTTTTTTATTAAAATCTTTTGAACCATAATTTCCTGTTAATATTAAGTAATTAGCCACTGTTGTGTTTAGTGGATTTCCATCTTTTTCATCATTTCTAAATACATCTACAGCATTTCCTACTGAACCCACATTTACAATCATTCTATTATATATTTTTTGCATATATGGGGTATGTATATGTCCATATATTACTACATCTGCTTTTTCGTTTGAAATAGTATTTTCACTTGGAAGAAATAAACCGTATAAACGTTCAAGTTTATCTATACTGCCTGCAAATTTATCTGTTCTTTCTGGATGTGCATGTAATAATCTTATTAATCTACCGCTCATATAGAATTCGTGACAAAATGGAAGATTTCTTAAGTAATTTGCTGTTTCTTCATTAATTTTGCTTTTATTCCATTTAATTCTTTTAACTTCTCCCTCAGACTTTTTAGTTAAATCTATATCACTAGTAAAATATTCATCACAGTTTCCTTTGATGACTACTTCACAACTTTTTCTTACTAAATCGCAGCATTCTTGTTGATGTGATCCTTTTGCAATTATATCTCCTAGACAATATATTTTATCAATTTTTCTACTTTTAATGTCATCTAGTACAACTTTTAATGCTTCTAGATTTCCATGTATATCTGAAATTATTGCTATTTTCATAGAATCACCTATTGGTATTATAACATATAAAAAGACTAGATTGTTCTAGTCTTTTTATAATTACTTAAAAGGTATTATTCTAAATACAATTACAGCAAGTATTTTGAAAAAATTAATTACAAAACTTCCCTTGCAGGATCTTTTATTTTCGTGTTTTAACCCAATTATTGCCAGTGCAATTGATGCGATTAGAAAGAACGGTTCTAGATAACGTACACAAAATGCAAAAATTATTGTACTTAAACCTATTTCTACTTCAACGCCAAAAAATATACATGCTAGATTAATGAAAAATAATATTGGTGTAATTGCTGATAAACTAAGTGCTATATTTCCTAATATATTTCTTTTTTCTTTTGATTCAATACCAAATGCTTCTTCGATTTCTGCGGTAGTAGGCTGATGTCCCATTCTAGGAATGTGATTATCATTTCTGTATGTTACTTGATTTTCGTTTGCATTCATATTTCCGTTAGTATTCATTTTATCATCCTCATTATCATTATATCATAGTAATATGAAAATAAAAGACTAGAAAAATCTAGTCTTTTTAATCTATCTTAGGTCCAATAACTTTATTTGGGTTCTTAGCAACTAATTTTCTTTGGTATACAGGTTGTATACGAGTTGGAGCCGAATCTCCAAAAATTGTAGCTTCTTCAGTCATACAGCTTTGAATGAAGTTTTCAAGTCCCATTTCTCTTATATATGGGTTTTGAATTTTATATTGATCTAGGAATTCTTGGCCAATTGTTTCTAATACTACTCTACCGTCTTCTAGATATCTTTCGATTACAAATAACGGTTGACTACTATAACCGAGATTTTGTTCAAATCCACTTTGACCACATCCTGAACCTGTTACTGTAATTAATGTATTATCGATGACAGATGTCTCAAAAACATGGTAATGAGCTGCAATTACTTTATCAACTCTAGGTAGATTTGGTGCCATTTTGTTTAACCATCTAGATGCTCTAACTGTTGGTGATGATCCACTTCCTTTAAAACTATGTGAATAGACATTGTTATATCCGTTTATTGTTCTAAAACAATATGGAGCATTTACAAGATCTCCTCTACCATTTACAAGGAATTCTGTTAGTGTTAGATCAATATCACTTCCAGAGGCCTTTTTTAAAGTGTCTAATTCTTGTCTTAATATTTCTATTTCGTCAAATCCTTTGTGATCCCAGTCACTGTTTTCTTCGTGATTTCCTCTTAGTACATCAGCAAATTCAAGATTTATTATATGAGTGAGTTTTTCTCTTATTGCTGATTCGTATTGTTTTAAATAATTAGGTAATTTTAAATCAACTGTTTTATAGTCAATATTACGTTTAATACGTTCTACTGTACCTAATAAACCTGGCACTTCCTCTATTAGGCCTACAGATGCTAAGTGCTCGAGAATTCTATCTGATGCGCTTCTATTAATCCTGCTGTTTTTGAATCCATCTTTAACAATTCCAAATCCTTCTCTCATATATGGTCTAATAAGCTTATTAGCACTAACCATTTGTTGTGTCATAGCTCCTGCCCCTACATGACGTGCTTCGTTTGGATATTTACCATAATTATGACCTTGTTGAATATCACCATTAAATATTATTCCGCTTGGATTACATTCATAGAATAGATAATCCATGAATTTAACAACGTATTCTGGTCTTTCCGCTAAAGAACCAATATGTAAGTCGTTAAAATGCCCTATAGTCTTTTTGTCGAATCCTTTTCCTGTTTTTTGAACATAGTTCATTACTTCTTTTACACGCCTATAATATGGAACTATTTCCATTCTATCTCTGATATCACCTGTTATCATCCATCCACCAGGATAATTAGGTTTTAAAGTTGTATAATTAACTCTTTTGTATGTAGGGTCTTCTCTAACTGTTTCTTTAATACCAGCAAGTAAACCAGGATTTTCCATATAATAACTATCATTTATCATAGGTGGAACATTCATTGTAAATTGGTCACCTTCATATGCAATTGTCATAGAAGGTTTTTTAGAATCTACAAATAATTGAGGAGTTTGTCCTAATTTTGCTTTATCTATAACGTCTGATTGATGGAGACTTAAACTCTTTTTAACTGTTGCATTACCTCTACTGGTTCCGTTTGATGAAACAAGATTTACAGTAATAGCAGAGTCTTTCTTACTATATCTATCAACTGTAGAACTAACTATTCTAAACATTTCATTATCTTTAAGGAATTCCGGTTTAACCAATCCAGCTAAATCACCTTGAGGTAATCCTTCTTTACAACGTTTAATTGCGTGACATATCTTCGATACATTCGTATGACTTTCATCATCAGTATATAGATTTGCAACGTCTTCTCCGCTTCGAATCATATAAGGAATTAAATCTTGGAGGATTATAGGTCTTACCCAGTCAAATTTACTTTTTAAATCTTCTCTTTGTAAGAAGTTATTTCCTTTTACACCTTGTTCTCTGGTATAGATTTTAAATAAATCTTGGTATAAATTATATTCTTCATCACCCATTTGATATACAACTTTAATACCAGCTGCATTTAATTTCTTTATTATTTTTTGTGCAGCTTGTAATCTAGATTCTAATGTTTCGTATTTTGGGTCTGTTAGCATTCTTCTTGAGGTCTGATTGTGATAGTATGTTGCGTAGATTAATCCTTGAATATAAACTGTATCTACTTTATTGGCAATAGCCATATCTATCATATTATTTGTATCAACTTCACTATGATAAATGTTACCAAAATTAGATCCTGCCATGAACATTAGTAATGGAAATCCATCTCTTTTTTCTATTGGAGATAAATCTTTTAATTCTTTTCTTTTTTTTCTTTCTTGAGCTATAAATGTTGCTCCAATATTGTCTAATGTTCTTTCCTCTAGGGTTGCTGTACTATTTGTTACAAAACGATTATTTCTTTTATCGCTATTTTTATAAAGCATAATGTAGTCTTGTACATGTTTTTTTAGGAATGGGTATGCTTCTTTCAATTGACTCATATGAGGAATAAATGCTATATCAATATCAAATGCTGATTCTGCTTTTGTTGGACTAATAAATCCGTCTCTTTTTAATACTGCTTCAAGTTTTTGAACACCTTTTTGAGTACTAATATCTACTCCTGGGACAAATTTAACATAACTTCCTCTTTTGTTAAATAATCTTTTATAACCTTCAAATATTTCATTATCAGTTAGTATATGGCATTCACCATTCTTTTTTATGTCTAATGCAAGATATTTAACTAAGTCTTCATAATTACTATCTTTTGCAAGATATTTTGTCATGTGTGCTGCAAGTTTTTTAAATACTTCTTGTTCTTTTGGCAGTAATTTTCCTTCAGTATATTTTACTAAATGATTATAATGATCTACAGGATCATATTTTTTCTTTTTAGCATATCGTTCAATTTTTGACATACTAAAATCTTCAGATGCAAGTATATCTTCAACTAATACATGATCGATATATTCTTCTTTTATTTGTTTATCAAGTTCTTTTGAATTTCTATTGTATAATCTTGTGATTATTTCTTTTTTATCTTTAGCATTTAATGGGTTTCCATCTTCATCAAATAAGTCTGGATGTCCTTCTAATACTTTAGCAATAAACTTTTTATATAATTCTGGTTTTAATGCTTTAACAACATCGACTGATGATAGACCAAATAATCTGCAAATATATTGCTCTTTTGATCTACAAGCTTTCATTAATAATGTGTTATAAATAGCATTTTGAATATTTGCATCTTTTCTATCAAAAAATAAAACGTATGGCTTTGATGTAGATATATTGTCTGATAATCCAGCTAGTGTTGCTGTTACATAAAAACCGCCTACGTGTCCTATTATTGCGGGAGCTTTAGTATCTCCGTATTTTTCTCTAAACTCTCGTGCTAATTCTTTAAAATTGTCTGATGAACAAAGCTTTACTCTTTCACCTTTGGCTATATCCTCGTCAAATGAAACCCCGTTATTCTCTAAATATGTGATAAAATTTGCTTCTCTGAATCTCTTCAAATCGTCGTTTCTAGCCATTTGTTTCCCTCCTGAAAATAGTACTTATCTTGTCATTATATAGCAATTAATTAGAGTATTTATTCTCTTCTACGTTATATAACTTATACATAAATTATAACATATTAAAAAAATAAGAAAATATTTTTTAATATATTTATTAACAAAAAAACTAGATTTCTCTAGTTAGTTATTAGTTATGGGTTATTGACGTGTAGTTATATCTTCTTTATATAGTAATAAACCATTTGGGTTTTCATATATTTTTTTAGTTGTAGAATCAATTATATATGACATTATACCTTCGTTATGATAATTTTGAATATTGATTTGTGCATAGAATATATTAGTTTTATCATCATATAATAATTTTGTTGTTATATTTAATTCTAGTTCAGAAACTAGTTTATTTACATATGCGATAAAGTCAACGTTTGTTAACTTACAACTAGTTAATAGATTATTAAATAAGATTAATTTTTCATTTAAAGACATATTTGCAACATATTCTTTGCTAGGTATCATTGATGCATATTGTTTATTTTCTTCTTTAAGATGATTTCTTACTTTCTTTTTAGCAAGAGCAAATATTTTTTGGCTATTTTCATCATATTGCTCACATCTTATTCCATTCATTACTGATGTATATTTAAGTGATGTTAAATCACCTTGAATTACTGTTCTTGTTGAATCTGCTGAAATTACTAAACCATCTACTAAGAAACTTATATTTGCGTGATTGTCGTAAAATTTATTCCCATTTAATTTGCTCTCTTTAATTTTAGTTATTCCTATTTCTGATAGTAAATCTGCTAAGATATATGAAAATTCATAGCAAACTATATTATTATTTTCGGTATTAACATTACTAATATTTGTAACAGATTTATCATGCTGTTCTTTCTTTCCTAAATAATACATAGAATCATATGATAATATCTGGCATAATTTGGAGTAAATATATAGAGCTTTTTCTAATGTATTAAATTCTTTTGGAACTGAATTTAATACACTATTTTTTAAGCTATCATTAACATGCACTTCGTGGTGTACATCTTCTATTTGTTCTAATTCTTCTCTTAAGAGATTATCATTGGTAGAGCATAGTTTTTCTTCACATTCAGTCCAACTTTGTGTATTAAGATTATTAATTAGATTTTGTATTGTTTTTGGGCACCATTTTTCATTTAATACACCACTTTCATTTAATAGATGCCTTATTGCTAGTAGAAAGCCTGTATCATTATTATTCTCTTTTTGAAGCAAGAATTTTTCGACATCTTTATATGTTATTTCTATTTTTGATGTATGTACTTTACCACTTGGATCTTTTTGACATGCTCTTAGTGGAACTTTATTTACTCTTGGAGAATAATATATATTTCCACTGATATCATCTGGAGCTATTTTAAATAATGGCTTTATTTTAGTGTTTAGAAACATGCTAAAAACACGTATTTTTAGTTCTTCATCTAAATATTCGCAAACAATATTTTTCTCGTCTTGTGGTATTTTTTCATATATTAAGAATTTGCATACACAATAAGTTAAATATTCATCTTCTTTGATTTCGTATCCAATTGGAGGTCTATTCTTAATAATACGTTTTCTAACTTCATTTTGCTCATCAGGATAGCATATATTATCTGACTTAGAAATATCCATTGATTCAAATGGAGGCATAAACCCTTTGTTTCTAAGTTCATAGAAATCAGTGCTTGCAATTAAATTGTTAATTTCTTCTAATCTTAATTCATTCATTGAATTACCCTCTAGTTTCATTATATAAAAAAAGACTAGATTATTCTAGTCTATTTAATTTTCTATCTTACATTTGGCTCTATTTCTACTGCTGGCTTTTGTAATTTTTCTATTTCTTTTTTATTAAACTCTTGAGTAAGTATCATTAGTTTTTCTAAATCGATATCTGATATCATTTTCTCCAATAATGGATCTAGTTCTTCATCATCTTCATTTTCTAGTGCCGATTTAATTTTCGCAGCTAGTCCACTTTCAACTAATCCACTATTTAACACATATATTAGATGCTTTTTGCTATATTCTTTACCACTTTTACTTCTTGCAAGTGCATCGTTATAGTCAAGATCACTATTGAAATGCCTGTCTTGGCTTATGTTATGACTATTTGCATATTCGCTAAGAAACCTTCTCATTTTAGATGCTTCAGTATCAGGTGTCATAATATCGGAATATCCGTGATCACATATTCTAAAAAATGGATAACCAGAATCTTCAATTACTTTTTTTAAAAATTCAGTAGTATTTCCTTTGTAAGTCATTATATTGTACTTACTTAAATCTATCTGATCTCTTAGTTCTTCATATTTAGCTTCATCCATTAAAATAACACTATCATTTGATAAATGCATATCATCGTTAAAGTAAGTATCTTCTTCTCTTAAACCAACTAATGATTTTTCGCTTGCATGATGTTTAAATGGTTCAATTATAATGAATGGATATTCTTGATTCCAATACATACTAGCTGCCACAATTCCATTCATTGTAAAATGGATTGTCGATCTCATTCTTTCAAATATTACTTCATATCCTTTAGGACAATCTATTCCCATATCGCCAAATCTTTTTCGAATTAAATTTCCAATATAATCAGATGCATCAAAACCATATGCATGACCATGCATTGGTGTTTGAATTATTCCATTAACGGGAAATATATCTGTAGTTCTTATTAAAACACAATTATCTATACTATACATATTTATACCTCTATCTTGTTGAACTAGATACTCTTGGATAAAGTTGCATATCTTCATATTCAAAAGAAACTAGTCCTGTACTTTCTAAATGCTCTATTGCTGCATTTAGATATTCATGATTAAAATCATCTTTAGATTCTTCAATAGGCCTTGCTAATGGAGTTTTTCTTATTTCGTGACCTTCTTGTTCTAGAAAATCAGTTCCTACAAGAATATATTCTTTATTAAATGCTAAAGTTTTTAAATTATTTTTAGCTCGATAAGGACTATATGTTATTGCTCTAGTTACATCTAAATTATAATATTTGCCATTCATTGGTACTACATTCCATGAATGACCTCCACTTGATACATGTTCTACTGCTATCTTTATATATGGATTGTTTAATAACAATACCATTAATGTGGCAAAACCTGAACATGTTGCATAGTTTTCAAATAATGGTTCATCAATATTTGTGCCAACTTGATTGTAATTCTCGTGACATAGTTTCTTTATTACTTCACGATTATCAATTCCATTATCTATTAATTCAAATTGTTCGTGTGTTTTATTTAATATATCAATTCTACTATTTATATACTCGCAGTAATGTTGGACATAGTTTACTAATAATATAATTTTTTCTATATCTGTTAAGCGTTCTGGAAATTCTGAAATCATTTGTACTATTCTAGTTATTTCATTAATACTTTTTTGATTAATACCTAACTTTGATTCATCAATGTTTTTTACTCCCCACATATAATAACCAGTTGGGATACTTAAAACTGTTTTTTCAAATTGTTTGAAATCTATATATGAACGGTCTTTCATCTCTAGATCATCTTTTAATTCGATTCTACCAACATTTATTAGACCTTTATTAATTAATTCATTTATGTATAATGCGTCTTCATAAGAATCACATATACAAACTGATGAATCATTTAATGCTTTTATAACATAAGATGTATCTAAGTCCTTTAGTCTAGTATCTATGGTTATTTTTCTAAATCCTTTACCTGGATTTTCTTGCATAATAGTGAGTAAATCATCACTTATTTTATATTCACCAGATATTTTGGGAGTTAGTTTCATCTTATCACCTAATAAAATTATATCATAAATTTTCTTTATGCAGATAATTCTCTTACTTTATTACCTTGATTTGCTTTATATTGGTAATATTCTTTTAACCATTCTTCTGGGAATGGAACATATAATTTTTTTGCTACTAATTTTTCGTTTCTTTTTCTACCTGATTGAATATCACGAGCTAAAGCTAGTAAAGAACCTTCAATTTTTGCTCTATTGCCGGCAAATCTAATTACTTGCATTTCGTTTTCATAATCTAGTTGAACCATACAATCACTTATTAAAAATGGTGATAGAAAACAAAACAAATCTTTCCCTTTTTCAATTTTAATATAAGCTATATCACATGGATCTTGTACTTCAGCATAACTAGAATATGTTTTGACGCCATTTTGCCACAGTGCTCTTAATGCTTTTGCAAGACCATTCGAATTACCTGAAAATTCATTTAGCGCTATTTCTGTATCTTCAATTGGTATTGAATCCATACTTATTGGACCTCTGTTTGAATATTTGGTTTTCTCTATCATTTTATCCTCCTTTAAAACCTATTTTTGGCCACAAAAAAGACTAGATAATTATTCTAGTCTTTATTTATTTTTTATTAATTTCAGCAACGAGTCTTCCTCTTACTTTGCCTTCCTTTAATTTAACTAATCCTTCACCTATTTTTTCAAATGGAATTGGTGTTAATTCAGGATCTAATCCTTTTTTGAAGAACTTATAAACACCTGCAACGTCTTGAGGAATACTTCCAATTGATCCTTTTAATGTAACTTGATTAGTTATCATTGTATTAGTATCAAGTTCAAATTTGGAAACACCCATCCCAACAAGGACAACTGTTCCACCAAATTTAACAGCTTCAGTTGCTGCTTTTGTAGTACTACCAAAACCAGCATAATCAACGATTAAATCTGGTTTAATTTTGCCTAACATTGAGGCATCTTCATATACTTTTTTACAACCTAATTTTTGAGCTAGTTTTCTTGCTTCTGGATTAACATCAACAGCATATACTTCGCAGCCTTCTAATACAGCCATTCTAGCTGCAAACTGTCCTAATCCGCCGATGCCAATAATTCCTACTTTCATTCCTTTTTTAGCTTTACCTTCAGTAAATAATGCATGATATGCTGTAGCTCCTGCATCAGTTGCTGCTGCTCCTTGAAGAAATGATACTCCCTTTGGAATATGTACTAGACTTGATGCTGGAACAGCACATTTAGTTGCATAACCGCCATCATATGCGTAACCTACAGCTAGTCCTGTCTTTGGATCAATAGGACATACACCAACACGGTCACCCACTTTAAAACCTCTAACTTTCTTACCAACTTCAGAAATTACACCAGCACATTCATGCCCAAAAATACATGGAGCTGCAGGAATTAAGCTCATCCAGCTTTCTTGCTCTAATGCTGCAACGTCTGAGTGACATAAACCAGCTGCTTTAACATCTATAACAACCCATCCTTCTTTTGCTTTTGGATCTTCTTTTTCAATTAGTATTGGATCTACATGAGTTTTTGTAAATTGCCATCCTCTCATTTATGTTCCTCCTTATTCTTTTATAATCTTATCACTAATTATTTTTTCTTACAATTATTTTTTTCTGATTAATTATAATTTAGTGTCTTGTTTGTGATGATAGTTTTTCTATAATGTCCATATAATATGTGTTTATTCTGGTAATATATCTATTTTTAAAAATTTCTTCCATATTACTTTTTTCAATCATATCTATTAATGATACAAATTCTTCTTTTATATAATCTATATTTAATTCTTCTTCTACTTCAAGATTTTTTTTAGTTTTATACTTTAACATATCGAGTTTTTGGGATAATCTTCTAATGGTTTTTTCAACCTTTAATATTTCATCTGTTACTTGGTATAAAGGACCGTCTATTTCGTAAACTAATGTTTCACTACCTTGATGTTCAATTCTAAAACCATTTGCTAAATTATAATTTTCTGGTAAAACATTTCTAATTATAATACCGTTAAATGCATCAAATAATGCATATTTACTGTCATCTATACCATATTTAATTAAAACAAAAGCATGTGCATTACCACTGTCTTTATGGCGTAATACACCAGAAATGTGAAATGTATCGAATCCTATAAATTGAAATATATTTCCAAGAGTGGTATTATTCTCACAACATACTGCTGCTCTTCCTTCTTTTTTCTGATCTGATACCTTATATTTATAAAATTGCCTTTCTTCATCAAATTTACAAGCACTATTTCTTTGATTTTGAGCAACATCGCCATTTCTTGTTGTGCCTTTAAACATTTCTCTTAACACTTTATATGTGGCAATAATTGTTAAATTTATAATATGCTCGTTTGGATTTTTATCATACTCTTGACGAAAATGTTCTATAAACTTAATTATTGTTTCTTTATAATCATCGTGGATCATTGCAATATTGGTTGGATCTAATGCTGTTGCTGATGCTTCAGCCATAATAAAATCGTTTTCTCCAATTGAACCTTGATATATACAATTATCCCAAGACTTTAATCCTCTTAATATTTGTCTTGTTGAGTATAATTCTTTATGTTTTTGATACATTTCATTGTATATTTCTTCTGGAGATTTACTCTTATCTCTTATTAATCTAAGAAAATCATCTCTTACTTCACTCATATTATTCACCTTATTTATTATATAAAAAAAGACTTGTTTCCTCAAGCCTTTATTTTCTTCTTAATCTTCTTTTACCTGGAGTATTCAATGCTGGTATTAATTCATACCTACTTGCAATTCTAGATATATCTTCACCTAAAAATTCTTTTTTTGCTCCAGGTATAAAAAGGTTTGCGACCTTTTGTGCTAAGATGTCATCATCTAAATTAATTGCTTCAAATAGGACGCTAATAATTGATTCTATAGGTGCTTTTTTTGATATGGAAAGGATGAAATGAACTACATTAACACCGAATATGCTTTCTAGGAATAATGTTGCTGCTGTATATTTATCTATATCTTTTTTACATAACTCTAATCTTCCGTCATAATATCCTAATTCTTCTATTTCCTCTAATGTACCTATTTTAAGAGAATGTTGGAAGCATTGCATTTCGTTTATTTGCATTCCATCATAATCCATAAATCTAACTTCACCATTTGGCATTACCATTATATTACCTTCGGTTGCCAAGTCTGGTGTTATTACACCATTATCGTGGTTTATTTGAATGCATTCTTCTATTCTGCTATGTAGATTTGCAATTTTGCTTAAATCTAATCCGTATATATCTTTATCATATGCTTTTCCTTGTATTTCATCGGTTGTATATCCTTTTATATCTTTTTGCTGTTCAATCTTACTAGTTGGTAAAACTAAATGTTTTATATTTCTTAATCCTTCTGCTGCTTCAAGTCTAGTATCTAAACTATATTCTGTATTTTTTATAACTTTAAGTAATCTTTTACTTAATAATTTAAGATATTCTCCGTTTTGCAAGTTGTATATAACTGAATTTCTACAATTTGGAACTCTAGTATAATTAGGGTGTTCCTTTAAAACAACATCAATATTTCTAGTTTTCATGTCACATTTCCCCTTCTTTTAGTTGTGTAGTATAGCATATATACCTAAAATGTCAAATAAAAAGACTAGATTATTCTAGTCTTTATTTTAAAACTATCTTCATCCAGCAATGGAATAATATCTATTGCTGGTTCTTCATATGGATGTTCCTCTCTAAGGGCTGATAATACAGCGTTAACTCGATCTACATCACAGATTACTTCTAGTTTTTCTTCCTCAACTGTTTCAAATTTATCTTTTTCACCAATATATGGGTTTGCATTATCATTAGGCTTAAATGTACCTATTCCTTTTGAGGAAAAAGAACATTCTGTATAATTTGTTCCTATTTCTCCAGCTCCTTTTTCAAACATAGCTTTTCTTACTTTATCTAAATCTTCAATTGGAACTGTCACAAATATTTTAACTCTTTTTATATTTACATTCATTGTATTTTATTGTCTAGCACCTGTTCCTACACCCATTGCTTGCATTCTTTCATGAACTTGAGCAAATATTGGATCATTTGGACCATACATATTACTCCAGTTAGGATCAAAATTGATTTGTGCAAGAGCAACCATAACATACTCTATATCATTTTTTAATGGACTATATTGTATTGCCCAACCACTTTGTTGAATTGCTGCCATTACAATTTTTGGATCTGCCGCTAATGTTGGGTCAGCGAACATAATTGCTTCTCCTTTATTCTTGACTGCTTCCATAACAATATCAAAGTCTTTTCTTAATACTTCGTCTGCAAATTGAAGACATCCTCCATCTTGCATAACTGCATACATTACTTTTTTGGGATCTTTCCTGTATTCCGGATGATCGTTAAATAGCGTTCTAAACATTTCAAATCTTATTGTTTTTATTTCCCAATGTTCTAATTTCATTTTTTAATTCTCCTTTATAATTACATAATATCATTATTTTTCTGTGTTTTGCAATATTTCATCAATCATTTCCTGATTATAATAGATATTTATTCCTTTAGGAATTACTTCAACATTAAATTTATTTGACTCTAGTATTTCACCATCTATATTACACATCACTTTGTTTTTAGACTCAATATATACCTTCTTAGCGTTTATTCTTTCTATAGAATTATCAAATTCATGTTTGCCAGATTTAATATTTAATAATAGTTTTATTAATTTAATTTTAGATGTTTTTTTTGCTAGATATATATCTAATATACCATCGTCTAATAGAGCCTTAGGGCCAATTTTGTATCCTCCACCATAATATCTTCCGTTACATAGAACGACAGTATTATAATCATCTTCATATTCTTTCTCGTTGATTACTAGCTTTAGATGTCTGGGTTTATATATCAATAAATTTTTAACTATAGACATATTATATCTTTGCGATTTTGGTAAGATGCTAGAATGTACTAATTTTTCGCTATTTGCAATATCAGCGTCTACTCCAAAGCATGCTGTATTAATAAAATATTTATCATTTATTTTTACTAAATCTATTTTGTTGATGCCTTTCTTTAATAATTCCTTATTAGTCCTATAGAAATCATTACCAGTGCCAAATGGAATATATCCTAGAATATTTTTGGTATTAGCAACCATATTTAATACTCTATTAATTGTTCCATCCCCACCTATACATATAATTATGTCTTTGGATTTAGTGTACTTTTTTAGTATATCTTCTGTAGAACAGTCTTCTGAATTAATTTCAATTTTATAATCTAATTTGTTTTTCTTACAATATTCGGTTATTTTTTCGTTCATTTTTTGAGTCTGCTTTTTTAAACTGAATTTATTAATTAAAAATATATATTTCATTTTTCACCATTATGCTCTAGCACCAGAACTATCGCCTCTTAGATTCTTTATAAGACCTATATAGTTTTCTAGTTCTGTTACTATACTTTCGTCATATCCTCTTTGAAGAATACAGTCATGAACTCTTCTTGATATTGCTTCGAATTGGGTTTTATCTTCAATTAGGTTATATAGTTCATTCATAAGTCCCACTACTACTTCACGTTTTTCATCCATGATAATTGTCATATAATGAGGGCCTTTACCGCTTATATGTTCATTTATTTTCTTTATTTCTATTTCATACTTTTCTCTATTTAATTCTTGGCCATTAATAATAGAGTTATATAGCATATCATATAAAGTAACTTGAAATTTTTGCTCTTCTTCAGTATTTATTTCTTCAAGTAATTCTTTTATTGCTGAATTTAATTTTTTAATAATAAAAGGTTTAGGATCTTTTACGCCGTCACACACTCTAGTATATGATTTTAAGTCTTCAATTAGGTTATCTACATCTAGAGTAGCAAATCCTGGTTCTCTTTTTCCAGAGTAAAGTTTTTTTGCAGGCAAATCAAATTGAACATCAGGATTAGCATATTGCTTTTTTCTTTTGTAGATTAAGTAACTGCGGTTGATCTTCTTTTCAAAATTTGCAATTTCCTGTTCTTTTGCTTTTTTCTCTTCTTCAGCTTTTCTTTCTTCTTGTCTTCTTTGGACTTTTTCCATTTTTAATTCATATTCTGCTTTTCTTTTATAATACTCTTCTTTTGCTTCTTTATTTTTGAATTGTAGCTCGTATTTACTAGCAATAAAATCATTTTTTTGATTCTTAAGATTGTTTAATAATCCTTCAATATCTAGTAGAGAACTACTTGCTTGATTTTGACATATAATGCCATATAATGTATCAACACACCAGTTAATTTCTGCTGAATTTTCAATTTGATATATGGTGCATAAATATTCTTTTAGAATATTTTTTATCTTGCTCTCTAATTTGTCGTTTGAGAAGAACATAAATATTCTATCTAGGTCTTTTTTTAGGCCTTCTAGATCGATATGAATTGTTCTATAATCATCGTGCTGTCTAATACCACAATTGTTTATTAAATAATATATTCCATCTACTCCGTAGAACGGCTCATGAGAGTCGTTATCTATTCTTTTGTTTCTAGTAATTGAACTTCTTAATTCTGCAAAGAATGGTTCAACTTTCATTAATTTTTGGAAGCCATCTAATGTATATATAGTGTTGTTTTCGTTTAAATTATCTGGATATATTTTAATGTTACTTAAGCCTTCATCTAGTTGAATGCTGATTTTACATGCGTGCCCATCATTATCGAAAGCAAACCATCTATCAATATAAATATGTTTTTCATCCATATCAATTGGAGTTTCTTTAGTTACTTTGCCATTTATATCTAATTCAACTATATAGAATTTGTTATCTCTTAATTCTAAATACAAGTGATCTGGTATGATTGTTCTAAAATATGATTCAATTGTATTTTTTTCGTGCTCAGTAACAAATTCATTAATGTTGTTACATCTATTGATGTTATTTTTTACATATTCACAAACACTATCGAATTTATCTTCACCAACCATGATTTTTATGAATTCCATTTTCTTTAAGTATTCAATTGGGAAATTAGGAAATTTGCTTACAATTAATAAAATGGCATCTGCATATTCGTTTAGATTCAATTTCTTATTACCGATTTTATGCATTAAAAGTGTTTGAATTGCATTTTCGTTTGGAATTTGTATGCGATCTTTTCTTAAAATTGCATCGATGTATCTAGAAAGATTATCTTCATTATAATAATCAGAATATCTCAAATGACTTCTTTCTAAGATTGCTCTTACTATTTGTTTTTTATATGAATCCATCATATTTTGATTATTTATGTATCTAGTAATATAACTTGGAAAAACAGAGCTTATACCATCTAATAATTTATTTATTTTTTCTATATCGATATTTCCATTGGAATAGAATTCCATATTATCGGCATCTTCTCTTATTTTCCCTAAATAGATGCTCATATATGAATTAACAAAAAAAGGAATATTATTTCTTAGTATTTCATTTCTTGTTGCAGCATCTTTTTTGTAACATCCATCGTATATTTTTTCTAGGGTTTCAAAAAACAAATCTAGACTTGTTGGAGCTAAATATTTACTTAGTTTTTCTTTTACTTTAACTGTATTCCCTGTAAAATATGATTTAATTAATATATCACCAAGTTGTTTGTGTAAAAAGACAGTTAAATCTACATTAAATTGGTACGTTTTATAACCTAGTGGCTCAACGCTTTGTTTTAGATATTCGGTGATTCCTTCATTTATAAATCCTGTCATTTCTTTTTTAAAATTTTCCGCTGTTAGAAAATGGTTAAATTCGTGTGTTAGTACTGATAGAGTAGATAAGTCACCATATTCTTCTTGAACTGCGACTACTTCATTTACTGGATCATAATAACCACCTGCATTAGGTTCTAATTTCGGATTCGTATATTTAATTATTAATTTTTTTATCTTTTCGTCAATCTTTTTTTCATTAATCCATCTTAAAAAGTTTTTTTCGCCATATTTTTTTATTATATTTGCAAATACTTCGGAAACTATTCTTCTTAATCGTTCATCTGGTATTGAACTAACGTTATCTGTATTTAACATAGGTATCGCCCTACTTTCTACTATTAATTATAGCATAAAAAAACTAGATTACTCTAGTTTTTATTTTGCTGTTTTATTAGCTTCTTGTAGTATCAACTGCTTGTAATTTTGTTTTAGCGTCTTCAATAGAATCAACAGCATATAATATTTCTTCTGGATCTTTATAATAGTCATGGTGTTTCATACCATAGTCTATTTCGCATTTCATTGTAATGCCAGATCCCTCAAAACTTAAATACCAAATATAATCTGCACTATCATCTTGACCATGATATATTGTGTAAGTCTTATATTCGCTAGATGCTAACTCTGAAAGATATCTAACTGCCATTTCTTTAATTCCTTCAGGTATTTCTTCCCTAATGGTTACTACTTCCTTTTTATTTTCGTCATATGTTCTATGGCTCATACAAGTTGCAGCGTTTACTTTTTCAATCATTTCGGTACATGCTTTGCTTTTTAATTTTAGTTGTTCTTCACTCATATTCTATCTCCTATGTTTATATTATAGCATAAATAATTGATTATACAAATTTTGTTTAGTGGTGCATCCTAACATAATATTCATACAATATAATTTATTTTGTTTATGTAAACAATGCGATTATAATTGCTTGATTTATTGATGATGATTGATATTTATGATACTATTTAATTATAGATGATATGGAGGGATTATGATGGATGTTCATATAAATAGCGAATATAGGGTTGATGAATCATTTCTTGATCATGATAAACTTATAGCTAATGCAAGACGAGCAATAAGAGATAATATAAAACAAATATGTAATGGCCATAAAGTTTATTTTGGCCCGGGTAATAATCTTTTTATTACTTTATTTGATGTATATGAAGGCGGAGTTATATATGATATTGTTTGTCCAATAGATGCTGCTGCAAACAAATATAATACTGCTACTTCTGCTTTATTAATCGTTAGAAATGATGGAACTGTTAAATTAATTTTAGATGGAGTTGATAGAAGAGTTAACCCTGAAGCTCCAGAAACTACAACATTTTGGGCTCAAATTAATGATGAAATAATTGATAAGGAATTATCATTATTAGGACCTAAGCTTAAAGAAAGCGCACAATCACAGATGAAAGGCCCTTTTAAGAAAAAAAGAAGAGAATTTGCTGAGAAAAAGAACGAAATTATCATGAAAATGAAATCGATTTTAGTTAAGCAGTCTACTGATAAATTAGCTGCAGCGATTCTTGATGATAGAGAACAAAAGGAACAACAAAGATAAAACCTCTAGATAACTAGAGGTTTTAATTTTGAATTAATCATTTAATATTTCTACTTTTGCATATTTTTTCTTAGGAAAATCTTCGTTATAAGGAACTGAATCAAATATCTCTGGCATTTCCTTTTTAAATAGCAATAATAATGGAATAAATATCTGTTGAATAGATGGATGGGCATGTGATGAACAACGTAATGCAAGAACATGTCTCCATTGTCTGATATTACATGTCATTGTTACTTCTGCTGCTGTAGAATGTGGAAGTAGCATTCTTAATTCATCTGCAGTAGTTCCTTCAATGGCAGCCATTTTCATATATCCATCCTCTATGCTTTGCATAGTTTCTTTCCAAATTTTATATTTTTCTTTATTATCACTATATAATGGTTCAATAAAATGAATATTATTAGTAAATTTATCTTTTGAATAGTTGCAATATCTAGTTGATTCAATTGAGAAGGAAGTACCTGCTCTATGTCTTGTTACATCTTTATAGAAACCTATGTCACATTGAATTCTTACTGTTATTTTTTCATGTTCTAGAATTGATTCGTGACCTACTTTTATACAATTAGATAGAAGTTGTTTATAGCTTGTATCTGTAATCTTCCCTTCTGAGCGATAACAAGTTCTACATGCTCTTTCTAATTTTTTCATTATTTTTACACCATCAAAGGCTTCACATTGAATCCATGGTTTTACGACTTTCATATATCTTTCCTCCTCATATTATATGTCATATAAATTATACCATATTATTTTATTTTCTTTTAAATTTATTCATGAAAAAAGAGAATAAATTCTCTTTATATTTAATGACAAATTAACTTTCCTGTATTTGAATTAGCTCCATATATTACACAGCTTGTTTCATAATGCATACTTGTATATCCTGATGTTTTTGAGTCTCCATTATAGGAGCCATCTGTGCATGTATATGTGTTACCATCAGATATTGTTCTACATTGACTACCTGTAAATATTTTGTTTAATATTGCGATATTACTGTTATGATAAGCTCCATTTGTGGATCCTTCAATACAATATATTTTATTATCCTTTAGTATGCATGCGTAAGCTTTTGAAATTGTATTACCAGATAGAACCAATCCAAAGAAATTGTGTCTTTGTTTTCCTCCTGATGTCTTTAGATTATTAATGTCTGTTGTGTATTCGTTAGTAGATAAAGTTGAGCCTAATGTTTTTGCATTATCTCCTTCTTCACTAAAATATGCATACACACATCCGTCACAATTAATTACTTCCTCTATAATAGTATTACCATTTTCATATCCTTGGTTATCTTCATCTTCAAAATCAATTATTTCGTCATCAATTTGAGTTTCATTTTGTTTTTCTGGTTCTGGTTTTTGCTCTTCTTGTTTATTTTCTGATGTGTTGTTATTTACTTCTTGGTTTTCTTGTTGTTTACCATTATTCTCATTGTTTTTTTCGGGGCCACAGGCTGTAACCGTAAAGAGTAATAATATGGCTAATAAAGTTGTTATTATTTTTTTCATTTATCTTTCCTCCAAATCTATTATAACAAAAAAGATTAGTTTTACCTAATCTTTTATAATTTATTTATTATGGGAATATTCCCCATCCGTCAACTACCATTCTACCTTCTTTAACTGGACGACCATAAGCATTTTTAACACTTGTTATAAGTTCTCCATTTACGACCATTTGGGTACTTGCACCACCATCTAAATTTGCAGCGTTAATAGCACCATAGTTTAGTAATACATCAATTATACTTTCTATCTTAGCCCCACCAACAGTTCCTCCGTTAGTAGCTAAGAATAAAACAATACCATCTTCTCTTTGGGCAATAATAAGTCTTGATGCTTTATCTTTAAATCTTTCGTCTCTTATTCCTTTAGTGATTTCTCCATCTTTTATTATGATAGGTCCAAATTCTAATCCATCTCTCATTCCTGCTTCAATTGCTTCTTTTCCTGTAACATGTTCAAGCATCATGAGTTTATTATCATTACTAAATCCAATTATTAATCCTTTTCTTTTATATTTGTAATCCCATATTATTTTGCCATCTTTTATTACATATCCTATTGGCGTATCTTTTGCTTCTTTACCGTCATCAAAGAATCCGCCGCCATTAACACCTGCTAGAGCGCCATATCTTTTAACCATTGATAGAACTCTTTCTTTACCTGTATTATTTTTTGTTTTGAAGGCTTTACAAGCCATCATCTTTACTTTTGATGGATCATAAACTACTAGAAGGAATGCGTCTACTTTATCAATCTTTAGTTCTATTAATTTATATATTTCGTTATTATCCCTATTAAGAATATCATTTTCATATTGATTATCTGTTTTAATTGTTTTTGTTGTTTGCATAAAATAATTTTCATCAATCTTTGTGATATGAGATGCTTCATTTTTAGCATTGGCAACTAACCTATTTAGTACTAATGCGTTAGATATGTTTTTACTAACTTCATTTTCTGAATAATATATGAATTCAAGAAATAAAAAGGCAATTATAACAAAACCAAATAACATTTTTTTGAATAAATTCATCGATATCCTCCACTCTAATTATTTTTTGATAGTATAATTACCATTTTCATATTTTAATTTACTATTTTTATTTATCGTTATTATTGGGTAAATATTATGTGTAACTTCTTTTGTGCCATATATGATTTCTTCATCATACACTAAGTAATAATTATCTATATTACTTAACATATAGCCATCTTTAATATTGCTTACCTTTAAATCATAGATATTTGGCACACATATTTTATTAATATTTGTTTCTTTACTAATCTTATTTTCATTTAATGATACTTTTTCACATTTGCTATCGATTAGATAATTATTATATGATAAATTATTATAATAATCCATATTTAAATAATCAATAATATCATCATATCTAATATTATCTATATTATTATTTGCTAATAACTTGATATTATCTTTTGTACTAATTACTGTGTATTTATCATTACCAATTATTACATTGCTTCCTATTGTTAATTTATCACACTTAATTTCATATGGATCATTAATTGTTCCGTTTCCACCTTCATATAATAAATCACTCTTTAATGTTACTACCGGTTTGATGCTATAAAAGTTTGAGTTTGTACTATAACTTAATTTAGAACCATTTGTGTGATAATATTCGCTATCAGAATAGCTATTTTGTAGCCATATAAATTCATTTTCACCACTAATATAACTTGTATTATCAATTGACTGAACGTAACTACTGACATCAAGTAATGAAACAAATTCATTACTTATTTTTTTACAAGTTACATTATTAATATCCGTTATTTTATCGCTACATAAATTATTTCTTACTAATTTTGACTTATCTAATTCTTTTAGAAAATCACTATTTAGGTATTTAATGATATTAAAATCATTTCCATATTCCCATGGAAGTATATTAATAGGCTTATTAATTATTAATACCATAGTTCCATCTTTATTAATTCTAACTATACGCCATAGTAAATTATTGTATTTTATATAGTTGTTTTCTGGATTTCCCTTAAAAATTAATTCATCATTACTTTTATTTATTCTTTTATATAGTAATGATAATTCACGATGTTGATCATATAAATATGTTTTTGCGTTCATAAATACAAGAGCTATTACTATTAGAGTTATTGCTGCACATAATTCTAATATAATTTGTATAATATTATCGTTTTTCAATCTTTCTAGCATATTTATCATCCTAACACTTTTTTTATTTTACTATTTATGGATTATTATTTCAATATTTTTTCTTTTTATTTCCTCAAAAAAAGACTATTTCTAGTCTTTTATTTTTTTATATCATATACTTTGTCTTTTTTATTTTGATATGTGATTTTTTCTCCATCACTGACAGTCATGGTTAAATCATCTAATTTATCATCTTTATATTTTTCATGATATTCATCATATGTATTAATGTAATTATATATATATTTCTTAACGGTAGCTTTGGAATTTAGATTTCTACTACTATAATTGGAATTTCGAGATGCATATGATTTTGCAACACCTTTTAAATCTAGATGCATTACTATTTCAAAAAACAAGAATGCAGCTAATCCTGCATAAATGTTAAATGTAAGTTGATATATTGCAAACATACCAAAAAAGGAAATAGCTAATGGTGTCGAATCATTTTCAGTTTTTTTCCATAGTTTCATTTTACTTATCGGCATATTTCCTATTACTTTTCCGGTTTGACCATTCATTATACAGCTATAGCTTTCTTTTTTGTATTTAAAATCAAAATACCATATGGGAACTAGAATATTTTCTTCATTTTTTATAGCGTAGTTTGTATCTATTGTGCCAGCGTTAAAAGTAAAATTTGGAAGTCTATTATTTAATACTCTTTTTGTTTCTGCCGCGATTTCACTAGACATTACTTCATCTATGTCATCATCACCTGGTTGGGCTGAGAAATTACACAAATATGCTGGAGTAAATTTGACTGCTTCCGTTAGATCAAATGGACCGATTGATTTAGCATCAAGATTTTCTACATTTTTGGATACATCATATACTATTTCTCCATTGTATTCACAATTACATTCAAAATATGTTGGCTTATGATATTCGAATTTTTCATCAGACTGTTCACAGACTAATTCCCCTCTTATATCATTTTTAACATATAATTCGCTTTTTCTAAATGGAATATATATTCCTTTTAAATCTTGTATTTCAATTTTATCTATAAAATCATTAGGGCTAAATTCTTTATATTCAGCAAAATTTTTTAATTTTTCTAGGAATGAATTTATTCCGTAGTTAAATGGTATTATTAGATCTGGTTGAAATTTCCCATTAAATGGTGTTGCAATTATTTGATGACTTCCGCAGTATGCGCATTTTGTAATTAGAGTATTCTTTTCAGTTATCAATTCTGCACCACAGTCAGTACATACATTTCGATTACTTTTAAGGTTATGATTTATTCTTAGATCACCTATATTTGATTCTTTTCTACAGTATTCGCAATAGCATTTGTTTCTTTCGGGAATAAATACAACTTTACCCCCACAGTTACGACAACATACTTCCATATTATCTACCATCTTTCTATTAATAATTCTATCAAATAATTATAAAATATAAAAGACTAGAAAAAATCTAGCCTTTATTGCTTGTCTCTATCTAGTAAAACATCTTCAAAATACCTGCCCATACATATTTCTTTTACTTTTATGTTTTTAGGCAAATTTTCATCTAAATATAATTTTAATTCTAGATATGGGAAATTAATACCTGCAAGAGTTGAAGAATATATTTGACCTTGAACTCTTATATTTATTTCTATTAACTTTAATATCTTGTCTTTAGTGTACGCAACTTCAAATCCTATATTTCCATTTAACTTTAATAAACTTGCTATTTTTTTACAAAAGTCTGTTATTTCAGAATTATTCTCTATTTGACATTTTGTAGTATTACCTATTGCAAAGTCTTGTACTTTACCAGCAACAGCATATATAGTTTCTCCATTTTTAGCTAACACATTAACATTGTATAGATCTCCTTCAACATATTCCATTAACATCATTTTAGGAATTCTATTACATTTTTTAATTGATTCAGTGAAGAAATCTATATTAATATATTTTGAATCTGGTTTTTGATTAAATAGATAATCTTCATAGTTAATATTTTCATCAATTATTCTAAAACCTCTACTACCACTAGAAATTACAGGTTTATATGCTATAGGTTTATTTGGGTATCCAAGTAATTTGGAATCATCTAGGAATTCCTCTAGTGAACTAAAGGTGTAGCTTTCTGGTACAGCTAGATTATATTTTTCTAAATATTTATATAATCTATATTTGTTTTGTACAAGTTCTATTGTATCGGGATCATTTACACATATAGTAATACCATTTTCTTTAAATAATTGTTTGTTTTTTGCAAGAATGAATAATTCACTGTCCACTAGTGGAATAATAAATTGAATATTTTCTTTTTTACAGATATCTAATAATACTTCTATGTAGTCATTATCCGTTGGTTTTTTATATTGATAATATTTATCGACATATTTATTATTAACATATGATTTTATATCGACACCAACTACATAAATATTTCTTTCTGTAACTACTTTATAATTTTTAATTATACTTGGTGCTACAATAGCACCAACGCCTGTTACAAGTATTCTTATATCATTCATTTTTATCTCTTTCAAAGGCGATTATAAACCCTTCTGCATAATTTAATTTAGCTTGGCTGCCTCTTAATGTAGCTAGTGCTTCAATTGTTTCTTTACTCCTTGAGTGAGGATATTCTCTTAGGGCATTATCATAACATGATAATGCCTTTATTTTTGCATCAAGACCATCTTTATTTATTTCATAGAAATAATTAGGACTAAAACTATCATTATTTATCCAATCAGTTGAGGATAAAACTTCCATATACATATATTTCTTTATTTCTTTTACTGAATCTTTTCTTTGAAATAATCTTATTGCTTCATCACAGCATTCACTTGTTATTTTGTGATCATTATTTAAATCGTTTTTATAATGAGTCACTACAACATCTGGACAAAAATCAAGTATGGTGCCCTCAATAAAACGAACAAGTTCTAAATGAGGAATAGTATTCATTTCAATATTTGGAAATGAACCAAGTGATATATTGTTTTCTGGAATTCCTAAACTATTTGCACAATTGATTGTTTGCTGTCTAATACTAATTTGATTTGAACTTGTTCTTCTTGCGCTAGCATCAGCACACATAATACATAGGTATACATCGTTATGTCTCTGAACTAAGTTATAGATTAATCCGCCAGCACCTAATACTTCATCATCTGGATGTGCTACGACAAATAAATATTTCATGTAATCACCTTATTAAATTATACCATAAAAAAGGCCAGATTTTATTCTAGCCTTTTTAAATGATTATTATTTCTTATCAATAAACACAAAATTACTTGGCGCTTTCATTTTGAATTTATTATATAATTCCTCAATTATTTTTTTATCTGTTTCAATAGTATAGATAGATTCTTCACTGTTTTCTGGATTGTCTTCTACACGACATATTAACAATTCAGTATCTTTGGAATTAGTTGGATAGAAAATTGCATATGGCTGATTTTTATATATGTTAATATCAACTAACTCGTATTTAATTGTTTTTCCATTTTCATCCACTAAGGGCATTATTATTTTGTTTTCCATATTTATCTTCTACCTCCAAGTGTAGGCGTATCCATACCTGCTTCGTTCCAAGCGGAAGCACGGTCGCCTCTTCTCGTTCCTTCAAATCCAAACTGATCGTTATCATAATGTCTTTGCCCTAAGTGAGCTTTATTGTCTCTTTGATGTGGTTTTGTAGCTGTATTAGGATTTAACTTATCTCTACCCTTTTGAGGATAATCAAGACTTTTTTCACCTATCATTTCGGCTTTATCGCGAGTTCTTCTTAATAGGTCGTTCAAATCGCTTATACCTCCCAATATTAGAAGACTTTGTAATATTGCATATCTATGGTCAATAGCAGTTACTTCAGTAATTAGAGGAATATCTTTTACTGTCTTTACCGTTTCAACTATCTCTTCATATCCAATAATTTTTTTAACACCTTCTGATACTATTGTTTCCTCAGAACTGCCTTCTAATAATTCATATGCTTGCTTAGATACAAGGTGCCATCCAACTGGAGTTCCTTTTTTAGAACTTGAAACCCATAAATAGAGTTCATCGCCCATTAATTCTTTTAGCCTTGTCATTGGGTCAGTAGCATTATTAATTTCAGCTATCAACTCCTCTTTAGTCATTTCGTTAAGTTTAGCTAGTATATCAAGGATAGTTTCGTTTCCTTGTATTTTTTCATATCTATCAACCAACTTTCGCGTAACAAAATCAGCTTGATCACCAATTGATATAACTTGATTGCCACGTTTAATGGCTGCTCCCCTTAAAACTATTTGACTATTTTGACCAATTGTTCTAGTTTTTCTTTTACCTCGTACAGATTCCCATACTTTAAGTAAACCATTGTCTTCAAATTGATATAAATCGACAGCACCACCATCTCCAGAAATTAATTTTTTTCTAACTTCTGGTTTAATTATTTCATAAATTGGTTCTCCTTGGCGCACTACTTCTTCTTCTACTTCAACCGATTTAGTTGTTGCTTTTTGAATTACTTTTTTAATTTTAGGACCTATATAGCGCATTGCTGCTGCTCTAACTGGAATTTTAACTCCTGTAACAACATTGGTTATATTTTGTTTATTAGCTCTGTCATGAATGTTCATCGATACAGCATCTGTTTGAATGATGCTTGGTGATGTACGCTTAATTATATTTACTTTATTTCTAATTTCGGCTAATTTAGCAAATAATAAATCAAATTTCGGATAGTATGATTCATTAAGTTTGCCTTCTTTATGTAATCTTTCTAATTCTAAAATCTCACTTAATACTTGGTCGAATTCTTGATGTAATCTTGCAAGTTCGTTTTGTCTATATTGAGCATCTTGTCTTATCATTTGAGCTGATTGAACGATGTCTGTGGCACCTGCGTTTAGAACTGCTTTATTACCTTCTTTATATTTTAGAATTGATTTAATTCTCGGCACAAAAGCAAGTTTTAAAAAGTTCAGTTTTTTAAGAGGCTCATTATTTTGTCTTCTTCTTTCATTTTCTTCTTCATATTCTTTTAATATTTGATATTCAAAATATCCTTTTCTTGCTTCATATCTATGTGTTAGCTTACTTTTATAAAGACCGGCATGATTTCTTTCGGAGTTAATTAGTAATTGATGAATTGGACTTACAACATATGTACCCGCTAAACTATGTAGTAATGCTGTAGAACAATTTTTTAATAATATCGTTCCATTAACTACTCCTCTTACAACATTACCAAGTTTTGCTGATGCTTTATTTTCTTTAGACATCGGTAAAAATGGGACTTTTTCGCCGTATTTTCCTAACGTTTTTAAATTATCTCTT
>JAEEKZ010000029.1 GCA_016288635.1 Caryophanales bacterium | reverse complement strand
TCCTCAAGAATTTTTTGAAGAAGGAGCAACATTAGACAAAACTGATATGACTTGGTATATTGTAAAAATCGTTGCATTAGTTTTATTAGTATTCCTATTCTTTAACAAAAGATTATTAAATAAAATAGGCATCTCAGGTGCAATAAGAAGACAATAGTAAGTGGAGAAAAAATGAAAGAAGTTCAAGAGTTTTTAAAAGAATGTGGAGTATATTATTTAGCTACAATGGATGGAGAACAACCAAGAGTAAGACCATTTGGTACAGCTGAGATTTTTGATAATCATCTATATATACAAACAGGAAAGAGCAAAGACGTATATAAACAAATTGTAACAAATCCTAACGTCGAAATATGTGCATTTAAAGATGGTAAGTGGATAAGAATATCTGGGAAATTGGTATTAGATGATAGAATTGAAGCTAAAAAAGATATGCTAGACAAAAATCCTAGCTTAAGAGGAATGTACGATGAAAATGATGATAATACGGCAGTATTATATTTTGAATCTGCAACGGCAGTTGTTTCATCATTTACAGAACCCCCTAGAATAATTGAATTTTAAAAGATAAAGGCGATAAAGCCTTTTTTTCAAAGCAAAAAATTATAATAAATCAAGCGATAATTAAAAAAATCAAGTTAAAATATATATACAATTTTTTTGATTTTTTGTAAAATAGTTATTGTGAAAGGAAGGAAATTTTATGAAAAAGAAAATATTATTATTTATATTATTAGCATTTGTAGTTATAGGTGTAACAGGATGTAAAAATCAAAATGAAGATGCATTAAAATTTAAAGAGGAATATGAAAGCTTTAACGGAAAAAAGAATGATTATTTTGAATATAGAACATTATCAATAGATGAAAAGAATCCATTTGTATTTGCTACTGATAGCGATATAGTGGAAATGTTTGAAAATGAAGAAGACTTCATTGTATACTTTGGAGATCCACAATGTCCATGGTGTAGAAGTATAATTGAACAAGCAATTAAATCTGCTAAAGAAAATAATATTAAAAAAATTTATTATGTACGTTTCTGGAAAGATTTCCATGAGGAATTAATAAGAGATGTATATAAATTAGATGAAAACAACCAACCTGTTTTAGACAAAGAAGGATCTAAAGCATATACGAAATTACTTGAATACCTTGATGAAGTTTTAGGAGAATATACATTAAAAGATTCTGAAGGAAATTCAATCAGTACTAATGAAAAAAGAATATTCTTACCTAATTTTGTGGCAGTTGAAGGCGGACAAGCAAAAGAATTAATAGAAGGTATTTCTGAAAAACAAACAGAATACAATGGAGAATTAACTGAAGAAATAATCAAAGACGAACAAAAAATCTTTAATGACTTCTTCTCTAAATATAATTAATAAAAAGGTATCATGAAGATACCTTTTTTCATGATATAATAACATTAGGAGATGATTCATATAAAAAATAATTATTTATTGGTACATGGAAGTTTTGGCAGTCCATTTGTTAATTGGATACCATGGTTAAGAAAAGAATTAGAAAAAGACAATTTAGAAGTATATACACCAGATTTTCCTACTGGAGTTGGATATCAGAATTATAATAACTGGTCAAAATTATTAAAAGTATATATTGAAGCGGGGCTTATAAATGAAAATACCATTATATATGCTCATTCAATTGCACCAATTTTTGTTTGCAAATTTCTAGTAGATAATAATATTAAAGTAAAAAGATTAGTCTTTGTATGTGGTTTTAATAACTACTTAGGAATAAATGAAGAATATGATGCCGTTAATGAAAGTATGTACTTTGATAATCTAGAAGACATAAAGCAATTTTGTAATGAAATCGTATGTTACTATTCTGATAATGATCCATATGTAAGACACGATGTTGAAAAAGAATTTGCTGATACTATTGCTACTGAACAACATTGTATTCACAATGGTTGTCATTTAAACTCAGAGTCAAATTATACAGAGTTTAAAGAACTATTAAGCCATAAGTAGGAGTATATTATGGCAACGACAAAAGAATATAGAGACTTTATTATAGAACAATTAAATATATTGGATAATATAACTTGTAGATCTATGATGGGAGAATATTTGTTATATTACAACGGCCTATTATTTGGTGGAATATATGATGATAGATTACTTGTTAAAATTGTAGATAATAATAAAAAATATGATATGCAAGAAGTTATTCCATATACTAATGCTAAACCCATGTATTTTGTAGAAGATGTCGATAGCCAAGATTTACTGAAAGACATAGTATTAGATACCTGTGATGGACTAAACAAGAAACAGGAGTAAATATGAGTATTCAAAATAAAAAAACATTAGCGGCATATCAAAAGGTCGCTAAGAATTATTTAGCAAGTACTAAACTTGCAAATGAAACATATAAAGAAAACGCAATTAGGGCTGAAAAAGTAGTACACGATTTTATAAAAGAAACTTTTAAAACAATACCTAAAGGAAGTAAAGTATTAGAAGTGGGATCTGCTGATGGAAAGCTAGCTAAATATATTCAAAAACTAGGATATGAAATTACTGCTAGTGACATCGCAGATGATTTTCTTAAAGAAATAAGAAAAAATGGATTAGAACCAATCAAATTTAATATTTTAAATGATGAATTTGATAAACAATATTCAATAATATTTTGTTGGAGAGTATTTGTTCACTTCACAAAAAGGGATTCATTAAAAGCACTAAAAAGAAGTTATGATTCTTTAAATAATAACGGTATATTCATTTTCAATGTTATTAATAGAGAATGCAAAAAAGTTGATAATGAATGGGTAGATTTTCCAGATGTATATCATTTAGGTAAAGATCGTTATTTTAATTATTACTCTAAGGAAGACCTAGATAAAATAATCGCTAAGACAAATTTTAAAATAATAGATTCACATAATATAATCGCAGAAAATGGAATTAAATGGTTAGTATATGTATTAAAAAAGGAGAACAAAATGGAAATAAATAAAGAATTAAAAAATTATATTGAGAATAATGTATTACCTGAATATGAAAAAAATGAAAAAGGTCATGATATAAATCATATTAAAGACGTTATTGATAGAAGTTTTGAATTGGTTAAAGAAAATAATCTAGATGTTAATCCAGATATGGTTTATACCATTGCGGCTTATCATGATATAGGACATCACATAGATTCCAAAACCCACGAAATCATTTCAGCAGATATGATGTTTAAAGATGAAGAATTGAAGAAATTCTTTAATGATAGTGAAAGAATGATAATTAAGGAAGCTATTGAAGATCATAGAGCATCAGCAAAAGAAGATCCTAGAAGTATATACGGAAGAATTGTTTCTTCTGCAGATAGAAACAACAAGGTTGAATTATGCTTAAAACGAACATATACATATGGTAAGAAACTTAATCCGGAAGCAACAGATGAGGAACTCTTTTTAAGAGCTCATGATGTATTAACAAAAAAATTTGGCGAGGATGGTTATGCTAAATTCTATTTTAAAGATGCGAAATATGAACAATTTTTAAAAGATATTAGAAAATTGTTAAAGGATAAAGATAAATTTATTAAAACTCAAAAAGAATATATCGAGGATTTAAAAAAGAAAGGTGAAATATAAGTAGATAGAAATATCTACTTTTTTCATGATAGAATAACTATGTAATTAAACCAACAGTGTGTGTATTTAAACTTACAATGATGATAATATCATTTCAAAGGGAGTGAGAAAATGAATCAAGAAAAAAGCGGAAAATTTATTGCTAAGCTTAGGAAAGAAAAGAATATGACACAAGAGCAGCTTGCCGAAAAATTAGGTGTTAGTATCAATGCAGTAAGTAAATGGGAAAGAGGATTGAGTTTTCCTGATGTGTCATTATATAAAAAATTATGTAAGGAATTAGATATGAACATTGAGGAACTAATTAATGGTGAGAAAGATAATAGTGATGAAGCAAAAGAAAAAGCTATCATTACAACTTTGAAAGAAAAAGAAAAAATAAAACATACTTCAAAATTAATACTAGTAATAATATCAATAATATTTGTAATAATCATTCTAGGAACAGTTTATTATAATAAAAAATTAAAAGTAAATTTGGTAAATGATTCAGACTATTTATATGAAGAAGTAATCAATTTTATTAGAGAAAAACAATTTAAAGAAAATCCAGACTCTAAAGAAAAAGATTTTAATGTGTTCTACAGTTATCATGGATTTGGAATAGAAGAAAAGAATAATTATAAATATGTATATCTGTGGATATTTAATCAGAGTTATTACATTGAAAAGGAAGAGTATGGTGGGGCTTTAGCAATATCGTCTGGAGCATCTATGCCTATTAAAGCTATTTTTAAAGATAATAAATTACAAGATATTCAATATCCTAAAGATGGAAATAGATATATTCCTTCTATTAAAGAGATGTTCCCAGGCATAATACAATATCAAGTATTGAATTTTAATACAGATAAAAATATAAACAAATTGTATAACGAAGTTGAAGAAAAAAAGAATATTTATTATGATTATTTGAATCTAGATATGGGCAAGATTACAATTGAAGATTTAGCATACAACGATGTAATATTTTCAGTTGAATATAAAAAAAGTAAATGTAATATTCCTGTTGTTTTAACTATTTTTAAGAACAATAAATATAAGTTATATACGGAATATAAAGCTTGTAAACCAGGTGTAGCATGCACTTTAATATTACAATATACAAAGTCAGTTGAAGGAACATATGATTATGATGTTATAGAAATAGTAAGACATAGTATAGATGCCAATTTAAGAACATATACTAGCGATAATTTACCAGAATATATAATAAGATCTGGTAAAGATCACGAATTTATTACTGACTCTAATAATAGGCATTTAAAAGAACTGTTAGAGTCTATAAATGTTGATTTATTTGAATGCGCTAAACCAAACTATGGAGAATAAGAAATCTCGCAAATATGCGAGTTTTTTATTGTATTAGTTGAAAAAAGGTGTATAATTGAATTTGAAAATCTTTTTCAAATTGAGGAGAAAATATGAAAAAAATACTAACAGTAGTACTTATAATAATTGGAATAGTATTATTAACTGGATGCAATAATGATGAAATTGTTGCGAATAAATTAATAATACGAACAACAAGCTTTCCTGGATATGATTTTGCAAGGGCAATAGCTAAAGATAAAGCGAATATAAAGATGTTATTAAAGCCTGGATCAGAAATGCATGATTTTGAACCTACACCGCAAGATATAAAAGACATAAAAAATAGCGATATTTTTATTTATGTTGGCGGAGAATCAGATGAATGGATTGATGATATATTGGATGATGTTGATACAAGTAAAACTAAAATAATAAAATTAATGGATTTAGTCAATATCGTTGAAGAAGAACAAGTTGAGGGAATGGAAGAAGAATCAAAAGAAGAAGAATCAGAAGAAACAGAATATGATGAGCACATTTGGACCAGCCCAATGAATGCAGTTACAATTATTAATAAAATAAAAGATGAAATAATTGAATTAGATAAAGATAATAAAGAAGTATATGAAGAAAATGCCAATAATTATGTTGATAAATTGTTAGTAATTGATTCTCAAATAAGAGAAATAGTAGCAAATTCCAAAAGAAAAGAACTAATATTTGGCGATAGATTTCCTTTACGTTATTTTGTGGATGAATATTATTTATCTTATTATGCAGCATTTCCAGGATGTTCAGAGCAAACTGAAGCAAGTGCTAAAACATTAACATTCTTAATAAACAAAGTTAAAGAAGATCATATTCCAGTGGTATTTCATATTGAACTTTCCAGTGGTAAAATAGCGAATGCAATAAGTTCTGAGACTGGAGCCAAAGTTTTAGAGTTTAAATCAGCTCATAATATTTTGCAAAAAGATTTCGAATCAGGAATAACATATATTGATATAATGAATGATAATATAAAAGTGCTAAAAGAAGCATTAAATTAAATGGAAACAAGTGTTTCCAAAAGAATAATAAAATGGTAGGAGGAATCCTACTATTTTTTTTAATTTAGTTTACGTTAAGTAAGCGTTTTTCCCCTTAAATATGAGGAAATATATGATATAAATAAAATAGAAGGATAGGAGCGTATTTATGAAGGAAAAGATAAACTTAAAAACCATTGTAGCAACACTATTATTTGCATATATGATTGGAGTCGTTTGTTTAATGATATTCAACTATAATACGGCAGTAAAAAGCATTGAATTACATGATACTAAAGAGAATATAATTCAACTTAATGAATTAAGTAAAGAAGCAGAAAATGTTAAAAATACTGCATGTCGTGAAAAAATTGAAGAATTAATTCAAAAATATGAAGATACTTCATATCAAGGAGAAATAAGTTTAAAAGATTTCTATTTAGGAGCGGTTCATAAAGGAGGTTCTATTTTAAGTTATTATCCGATAATAAAAGAAGCATGTTATATATCTGAAGAAGATAATGAAAAGTATAATTTCCCTTACCTATTTACATTTGCTCTATTACCGGATGATGAAATAATGAAAGAATATGTTTTTCAATATGAATTACATCTAAAAGATTATTTTACAAGAGATGTATTAGACGCACGCCTAGCAGGCATTGAATACCAAATTGAAAGAAAAAATGAATTAATGATTATTTCGAAATTAATTGAGATGGAAAGAGAAAAAGGTGAGCTATAATGAATAATGCTAAAACGTTTACTATTACATATTATGTGGCGTTTCTATTATCTTTGATAATAGCCATATATACATATAATGTATATAACGAATATGATATGTATACACCAGCATCACCTATGGTATATTTGGGTATTATTAACTTATTCTTGGTGATTGTATTTACAATAATAATATTAACAAAGAAAAAAACACTAAATGGAAATTCTATAATCCCATTTGGATACGTAGTATTTGAAGCGATAGTATTTATTGTTTGCGTAATGTATAACAAAATATTAATAAATGAAAATATGCAATTAGGATACTTCTGTACCATAATACTTGGCGCTTATATATTATTAAATATTTATGCATTGCTTAGTTTTGAAGGAAATAATAAAAAAACAAAAAGAACTAAAAAATAGTTCTTTTTTTATTATCAAAAATAATATATAATTAGAATGGAGGAAAAAGAAAATGGATATAACTAATTTAATTGTTACCCTTTTATGTGGTGCTGTTGCTGGATGGTTAGCAAGTCTAGTCATGGGATCAAAAGGCGGATTACTAAGAAACATTTTAATGGGAATTGTTGGAAGCTTTGTTGGAAGCTTTGTATTTAGCTTCATTCATGTTACACTACCATTCTCATCTTTAATCAACAGCGTACTTATTGCTGCTGTAGGCGCTTGTATAGTAATCTTTATTGGACGATTAATATTTAAATAACAAAAATAAAGAAAGATATAGAAATATATCTTTTTTTATGCATAAAAATGTAAAATAATAAATAATTAACTAGAAAAAGATGGTAATGATA
Source organism: Caryophanales bacterium (assembly GCA_016288635.1). Lineage (GTDB taxonomy): Bacteria > Bacillota_I > Bacilli_A > RF39 > UBA660 > JAEEKZ01. The sequence continues at coordinate 32,089 of JAEEKZ010000029.1, read as the reverse complement.
TATATACTTATAGTATAAGGAGTGTTTTTTATGGATAAAATTCAGCAAGAATTAATAAGTAGTATCAATGAATTCATAATGAAATATAGAAAAACACTCTCTAAAGAAGACTTGTTAACTCTAAAAAAATACACATTAGAGTTAAGAAAAGGAAACTATAAAACATATAGAGAATATAAAGAAAAAGAAATAGAAATTCAACAAATAATTAATAAAGTATGGGAAAGAGAAATATCGGATTTTGACTCGTATGATGAAAAATCAAAATTTAAATTTGTAGTAACATGTCCTACAGTTCCAGCAGAACAATACGAAGAGAATGATACAATTTCAGCATCATTAATAACAGATAGACACTTAGGCACATTTGAAAACATTAGATATGGAATTGTGTGCAGTGTTTCTTCCGATAACATTTTAGGTATTTGTAAGGAAGATATGCATCCTGTACTACTGGATAAACCAAACGAAGATATCGAAAGACAATATTTTTATCTTAATACAGTAAACGGAAATGATGTATATTCTAAGAAATATGTCAACTCGCTTCAAACCCCTAGAGCAGTAGAAACACAAATGATGGCTGATAATATAAGAACAAATGGAAATATACTAGTAAGAGATCATATTGTATATAGCAACATATTACTAAATGCTAGAAAAACAAAGAAACTTGGAGTATTTTTAATTGAGCCATGTGAAGAATATGCGAAAAAAGAAGCACAAAAACTTGCGAAGCGTTTTAATTTAAGAGTTAAAACAATTTCTTTACAGCACTATTACGAACTTGCAGGTTTAATACCTAAAGAAAAAGATGAAACAAAGAAACACTATGATATAAAAGATATAGATACATTAATATTCATTGTTAATAATCTTATGGAATTAGCAAAAGAAAACAATAATTTAATAATAGATTTTACAAGTAAAATTGCTAGAGTTAAAGATGAAGATACAACTATGTATTTCTATTATAATGGAGTAAATAAAACTATAAACCTAGTTATTCCGGGATTAAACCATACAGTTAATATACATTTAGATAATGAAGAAACAATTGAAGTAGATGGAGAAAAAATAACAAAAAATCAATATCTAGAATTGATTAATTCAATAACAAGATAATATTGCAATCATATATAAAAATGATAAAATATAAATCTATAAAAAGGAAAAATTATATGAAAAGAGTATTAAATAAAGCACAGGAAGTTGAAAGAAGCATAATAAGGACATATAGAAAAGAAATATGGAGCAAATTTATTGAAGCTGTTCAAGATTATGAATTAATAAAAGAGAATGATAAAGTTATGGTTTGCATCAGTGGAGGAAAAGACTCATTTTTGCTTGCTAAATGTATGCAAGAACTAGTTAAGCATGGCAAAATAAAATTTGATGCAGTATATGTTACGATGGATCCGGGATACAACAAAGAAAACCGTAAAGTAATCGAGGAAAATTCAAAATTACTAGGAATCCCTCTACAAATATTTGACAGTGATATATATGATGTGGTTGAAAAAGTGGACTTTAAAAGCCCATGTTATTTTTGTGCCAGAATGAGAAGAGGTCACTTATACGCCAAAGCCCAGGAATTGGGATGCAACAAAATTGCTTTAGGTCATCATCTTGATGATGTTATTGAAACAACTTTATTATCTATGTTTTATGGTTCTGAATTAAAAACTATGCTACCAAAATTACATTCAGAGAATTTTGAAAATATTGAATTAATTAGGCCACTTTATTTAATTAAAGAGCAAAATATAATCGCGTGGAAGAACTATAATGAATTAAGATTTATAAATTGCGCATGTAGATTTACTGAACATTGTTCAATTTCAGATGAAACGACAGGAAAAAGGCAAGAGATTAAGAATCTGATAAACGAAATGAGAAAAGTAAATCCGAACATTGACTTTAACATCTTTAAAAGTATGGATAATATTAATTTAAATTGCGTACTAGGAACTAAATTAGATGGCAAATATAAAAGTTTTCTAGAAGATTACGATAAAAAGGATTAATATGGAAGTTCATACTTTAGTTGTGGGGCCTCTAGAAACAAATTGCTATATTATTACTCATAATAAAGAGTGTATAATTGTTGATCCAGGTGATGAATTTGATAGAATAAAAGAATTTGTAAATAACTACAAAGTTGTAGGTTGTTTATTAACACACGCACACGATGATCATACAGGAGCACTAGAAGAAGTACTAAAAACATACAATTTAACTTTAAATAAAATCGACAATAAAAGTTTTAAATATACTGAAATTTCTACACCAGGACACACAAGTGATTCTAAATGCTTTTACTTTGAAAACATAAACTCAATTTTCTGCGGTGATTTTTTATTTAAAAATAGCTTTGGAAGAATAGATTTAGGCGGTAATAAAAAAGGCATGTTGAATAGCTTTGAGTTAATAAGCAAATACGATGATAATATCATCCTTTATCCAGGGCATGGGCCTAAAACAACTTTAGGGAACGAAAAGAAAAATTTTGCTATATATAAAGAATATGTCTAATCTACAAAAAACATCCTAAACAGTTGAAAAATATGGTATCATATTAGTATGATAGAAAAAATAAAGACAGTTACAGCTTGCGTTATTTTGCTTTTAAGTGTTATGTTATTTAGTTTTCTACTACAAAATGAGCCAAAACATACAGGAGCAGGGTTATTAAGCCCTATTATACTAAGAGCAAAAAATGTTGATGATACTGAGCCACCTACAATAGAAATGAAAAAGGCGGCGTTTTTGGATATAAAAAATTATGATGAATTGAAAAAATCATTCAGAGTAAAAGATAACATATCTCAAAAAGTAAGTGTTAGTATTGATGGCGAAGTTGACTTTAATAAAAATGGCTTTTATGTCATAACTATAACCGCATCAGATGAAAGGGGAAATGTTAGTTCTAAAGATTTTGGAATACAAATCTATACAAATTTGCTAATTATTTCTGAAAACACTAAAAAACCAACTGAATATGATTATAGTATCTATGAAAATAACACCTCGTTTGATACTTTTGGCGACGATGATAAAATTAAAAGTATTACATTATCTAATCACACACTAACACTATATGACAATTCTAAAACAACAAAAATAACAGCAAAGATATTACCAGATAAGGTCTCAACAAAAGCTTTAACCTGGACATCAAGTAATACTAATGTTGCAATTGTTAGTAATGATGGTTATGTAACACCGATATCAGCAGGAACAACAATAATAACTGCAAGTGGAGATGATGTTAAAGATACTTGTAATGTAACAGTAAAAAAATCAATTATAAGTGTAACAAATATAGCACTAAATACAAAAGAAATAGATTTATATACAACAACAAAAGGATACCAATTAAAAGCAACAGTATCTCCAAATAACGCAACAAACAAAATGGTAACTTGGAAGTCAGATAATAAAGCTGTAGCAACAGTAAATTCAAATGGCTATGTTACTCCAGTTGGAATTGGAAAAACTGCCATTATAGCTGAAGCAGACGGTAAAACAGCCAAGTGTATTGTAAATGTTACAAGACAACCTATTGCAGTATCTTCAATTCAATTGAATAAAAAAGCATTAAACTTAATTGAAGGTTCGAAAGAAAAATTAACTGCAACAATAACTCCAGTAGATGCAGATGATAAGACGACAACTTGGACATCAAGTAACACCAAGATTGTAACTGTAGATAACTACGGATGGGTAACAGCAAAATCAGCAGGAACAGCAACAATAACTGTAACAGCGGGTGGAAAAAAGGCAACATGTGCTATAACAGTGTCAAAAGCTACTGATATAAAGCCAAGCACAGATATTGGAGATCCTGGGGTAATTGAGGATAAACCTGTTGAGGATAAAACCATAAAAGTTACTCTTATTACTCTAGATAGAAGCAATATATCTATGTTTATAGGTAATACAACAGTATTAACAGCAACTATTAACCCATCTAATGCTACAAACAAGGGAATTACATGGAAATCAACTAATACTAATGTAGTAACAGTAAATAGCTCAGGAGTAGTAACAGCAAAAGGTTTGGGTTCAGCTGCTATAACTGCAACTGCTGATGGAAAGATGGCTTTTTGCTCGGTAACAGTAAATAACAAAGAAGTAGATTATGGAGCAAATACTTCGGATTCAATAATAAGTGTTGAATCAGTAGAATTAAACCATAAATCATTAACGTTAAAACGAGGAAGCCAAAAAGCATTAACTACTTCAATAACCCCACCAACGGCTACAAATCAAGACACAAAATGGTATACATCCAATAGCTTTGTAGCATCGGTTACAAGCAAGGGTGTTATAAAGGCCCTAGCTCCTGGAACAGCAACAATAACGGTAATCGTTGATGGAAAAAGGGATACATGTGAAGTTGAAGTCACAGAAAATACATGTTCAGGATCATATACATCTGAAGAACGAAATACATTAATAGCTACAGAACCATATAAATATGGAGTTAAAATAATAAAAAATCAAAAGGAAATTGTTTATAAGTACGCCTCAAATTGTGAATTAGTAATTTATTCTACTATTGAATCAAAATATGACAGAAGTGGTTATAATGCAACAACCCAAGATTTAATTCCTGAAGCAAGAGAAGTAATTAAACAAAATACAGAATTTATAAATGCAGTATTAAATAATACAAATGAATATCGTATTGAAGCAAATACTAAAAATATTGATGGAAACAGTTCTAGACCTCAGTTGGTTCTTGATGATAAACTGACTCTAGCAGCAACAGTAAGAGCGCTAGAAATGGCTTATTCGGGCGTATTTGAGCACACAAGACCAAATGGAACTAAATGGAGTACAGCAATTCTAGAATGTGGATCTTCACATGGATATTTGGGCGAAAATATTGCAAGAGGATATGAAACAGCAGATGGTGTATCAAAGGGATGGAAAAATTCTCCATCACATTATGAGAATATGATAAGGCCATCATTTACGAGAATTGGTATAGGATATTTCAAAATAGGAAATACTCCATACTGGGCACAAGAATTTAATAATAAGGAGTAACAAGTGAAAACAAAAAAGAAAGAAAAGAAAAAACTAAGTTTTGCAACAATATTGTTAATACTATTTTTGACAATAGTTTTATTAGTTACTTCAACATATGCCTGGTTTACCGCCAATAAAACAGTAACTATTGATACAATTAATATTAAAGTTGCATCAACATCGGGATTAGAAATATCATCAAATGGTATTGATTGGAAAAATGTTCTATCTAACGCCGAAATTATCAATCCAGAAAACTATAATAATCATGTAAATCAGTTTCCACCAATTTTAAAACCGGTTTCATCAAACGGAACTGTAGATGCAAATGGAAGAATGAATGTATATTATGGTGAGGTAACTTCAAACCCGACAACTGGCGATTATATAGTGAGTTCCATAAAACAAACAGATACAAGAGGACAAGAAGGCCATTATGTTGCCTTTGATATCTTCTTAAAAATAGAACAAGAATCACCAATTTATCTAACAACAGAATCAAATGTAATAGTGATGGAAAATGAAATAGATAAAGGCTTACAAAACTCATCAAGAATAGCCTTTGTATTCCAAGGAGATGAAGCTTTAGATGCAACTCCAGTAACAGTACAAAACACAAGAAATATGATTGATAATAAAAATGTTTATATATGGGAACCAAATAGTAATATTCATAATACTAGTGCGGCTAGCCAAATAAGTTTATATGGAGCCACAATTAACGATAAAACATCAACAGATGGAGTAGCTAGAGGGGCAACTACTTACTATGGATTATCAAGAGAATTTAGTGATGTTGATATGAAATCACTTATGTTAGGAACAAACGGAACTGTTGGAACATATATTTCCACGATGGAAAGTAGTGCTAATGGAGTTAAATTATTAACAACATCACAAGATTTTAGAACATACCAAGAAATATTTACAATAAGACGTGGTATTACTAAAATTAGAGTATATCTATGGATAGAAGGCCAGGATATTGATAATGAAAATAGCGTATCTGGAAGTGGAATATCATATAATATTCATTTAAGTAAAGTTCCAAGCGAAACAGGAAATTAAAACTGATGTAAAGAAAACTATATATCAGTTTTTTTGTTAACAAAAACATGATAAAATAAGTATAGATGGATAATAAGGAGACAATATGAAAGATAGAAGAAGAATTAAGAAAATATCTGGAATGGAACAAATAATGTATGATCTTAAACCAAGAAGATGCGATTGCGATGTATTTGTTAACCATAAACTAGATGTTACGGAATTAATGAAGTATCTAGAAAAAAGTAAAAAGGAAGGAAATCATTATACATTTTTTCAAGCATTAGTTACCGCAATAGGAAAAACTTTCTATAATCGTCCTAAACTAAATAGATTTGTAGATAACAGACATCTTTACGAACATACAACAGTATCTATATCATTTGTAGCAAAAGTTGAGTTTGAAGACAATGCGGAAGAAATCATGATAATAGTGCCAATAGAACCAGATGACAATATTGATACTATTAGTAAAAAGATGAATGATAAAGTTAACGGAGTTAGAAATAAGACAGATAAAAAGGCAGGAGCAAATAGTGCAATAGACATCTTAGGAAAATTCCCTAACATTATTAGAGTGCCATTAATAGGTGCACTAAAATTTTTAGACAAAAGAGGATTATTGCCAGCATCTCTAGTTGAAGATAACTTATATTATTCAAGTATTATTTTATCTAATCTAGGAGCATTACACTTTGGTGCGATTTATCATAACAACACCGATTTTGGTTCTTGTTCAGCAATCGCCACAATTGGTGAAGTAAAAGATGAAGAAGTAATTATTGATGGCAAAAAACAAGTAAGAAAATTAGTGGAATTAGGAGCTAATTTCGATGAAAGAATTGGCGATGGATTCTACTTTGTAAAATCGTTAAAACTATTAGAAAACATACTCAAAAATCCAAAGTGTTTAGAAAATAGGGCGGATGAAGTATTAGAACAGCCAAAAGTAACCAAAAAAGATAAATAAGTCAAAGGAGGGTCTAAATGAAAAACATTGTTAAGCAGAAAGAACGTGGATCACTTGTTGTTATAAGTGGGCCATCTGGTGCAGGAAAGGATACTGTTGTTCAAGAAGTATTAAAAAGAAGACCAAAATCCTGGTTAAGTATATCGTGCACAACAAGACCAATGAGGCCTAATGATGTTGAAGGAAGAGATTATTATTTTCTAACAAATGAAGAATTTGAAGAAAAAATAAGAAATAATGAATTTTTAGAATACGCTAAATATAATGGATACTACTATGGAACGCCAAAAGAACATGTGGAAAAGTGTTTGGCTAATGGAACAGATGTATATCTTGTTGTGGAGGTTCAAGGAGCATTAAAAATAAAAGAATTATTGCCAGAAACAATTTGTATTTTTATCGTTCCAACAAGCATGGAAGAACTAATTAAGAGATTAGTTGGAAGAAAAACTGAATCACAAGAAGCAATATTAAGGAGATTTAAGATTGCTTATCAAGAAATTAACCAAATTACCAATTACAACTATGTTGTTACTAATGACGTTGTTGAAAATGCTGCGGAAAAAGTTTCAGCTATATTAACATCAGAAAAATGTCGTGTAGATAGAATTGAAGAATTATATTTAGGAAATGAAGAAGAAGCTATCCACGAATTGTTAATGGAAGAAAAATATATTAACGAGGATATAAAATTATAACGGGTTTAATACCTGTTTTTTTATAGACATAAATAAATAGAATGATATAATAAAAAAGAAAGTTGAGGTATATGTGAGAAATTTAATCGATATCAGTGATTTATCTATCAAAGAAATAGACGCATTAATTAAAGTTGCGAAGGATATAAAAAAGAATCCAAATAAGTATAATGAAAAATGCAAAAACAAAATCCTAGGGACATTATTTTTTGAACCCAGCACAAGAACTAGACTATCATTTGAATCAGCAATGATAAGACTAGGCGGACAAGTGTTGGGTTTTTCAGAGAGTTCTTCTTCATCAGTTTCTAAGGGAGAATCAGTAAGTGACACTATTCGCGTCGTTGGTGGTTATTGTGACATTATAGCTATGAGGCACCCAAAAGAAGGAGCTCCACTTGTTGCAAGTAACAAAACTATAGTGCCAATTATTAATGCAGGAGACGGAGGACATAACCATCCAACTCAAACACTAACAGATCTATTAACAATTAGCATAGAAAAGAAAAAACTAAATAACTTAACAATAGGTTTATGCGGAGATTTGAAGTTTGGAAGAACTATTCATTCATTAATTACAGCAATGTCTAGATATAAAAATATTAAATTTATTCTAATATCACCCGAGGAATTAAAACTTCCAGAGTATACGAAAACAGAAGTTTTAGATAAAAACCATATTCCTTATGTTGAAACAACAGATATCGAAGAATACATGAATGAACTAGACATTCTATATATGACTAGAGTCCAAAAAGAAAGATTCTTTAATGAAGCAGATTATGTAAGATTAAAAGACTATTATATTTTAAACAAGGACAAACTAGTAAATGCTAAAAAAGACTTATGTATTATGCATCCTCTTCCAAGGGTAAATGAAATAGCTACAGACGTTGATGACGACCCAAGGGCATGTTACTTTAAACAAGCAGAGTATGGAGTCTTTATAAGAATGGCTTTAATAATGAAAATGTTGGAGATTAAATAATGAATATAGATAGTATAAAAAATGGATATGTACTTGACCATATTACTGCTGGTAAAGCAATGAAAATATATGAACTACTTGAGTTAAATAAATTAGAATGCCAAATAGCTATAATTACTAATGCTAGAAGCAACAAATATGGCAGAAAAGATATGATTAAAATAGATAAACTAATTGATATTGATTTAGATATAATTGGATATATTGATCCTAGAACTACAATATGCATAGTTAAAAATGATAAAATAATAGAAAAGAAAACATTAAGTAAACCAAAAGAATTAATTAATGTTGTTTCTTGCAAGAATCCAAGATGTATAACATCTGTTGAAAGAAGTTTAGATCAAGTATTTATCTTAAAAGAAAATGATAAATATAGATGTAAATATTGTGAAACAATACTTGAACAAGAATAGGAAGTGATAATTATGTGGATGGCATTCACATTACTAACATTTATTTGCTGGGGAGTTGCAGATTTATTTTATAAAATGGGTAACCATAAAGAAGGAGAATATAATCATTTAAAAACAGGCATAATGGTTGGATTGGTCATGGGAATACATGCAATCATATACATGATTGTTAAAAAAGTGGATTTTTCTCTAATTGAAACTTTAAAATATTTACCTGTATCATTATGCTATATTTTAAGTATGGTAATTGGATATCGAGGGCTAAAATATCTAGAGTTATCTATATCTAGCCCTGTACAGAATACTAGTGGAGTAATAACAGCTTTATTATTACTATTATTCTTTAAAGAAAAATTACCAATATCATTCTTTATAGCCTTAGTTTTAATCTTCTCAGGAATAATCATTATTTCTATTCTTGAAGTTAAAGATAATAAAAACGAAAGAAAAAATTTCAAAAAGAATAACTCATTTAAAAAGTTTTTCTCACTAATAATACTATTTCCAATATGTTATTGCATATTAGACGGACTAGGAACATTCTTGGATGGAATATATTTAGATAAATTAGAATTAATTAGCGAAGATATGGCATTAATAGCATATGAGTTTACTTTCTTATTCTATGCAATAGTAAGTTTTATATATTTAAAAATTAAAAAAGAAAAATTCAGCGTGATGAATGAGAAAACAATGCTAGCAGCAGCCTTATTTGAAACGGCAGGTCAAATGTTTTATGTATATGCAATGGCAAAAGATGCAACAATTGCAGCTCCAATAGTAGGTTCATATTGTGTATTATCAATGTTATTATCAAGAATATTCTTAAAAGAAAAACTAACAAAGCAAGAATACGCCGGAATATTTTTAGTTTTAGCGGGTGTAATAATACTAGCTATATTAGACATTTAAACTGATATTTTTAAATATCAGTTTTTTAATGAATTATCAAGCGCACACCCATTTATGAATAGGTTGAAAAAATCAATATATTTTAGTATAATTATATAAGGATATAAGGTGGTTGAATGAAACATTTCCTAGATGATAATAAAGAACAAATATCAACTGGAATCTTCCTAGTAATAGGATGCTTTTGTTGTGCACTATGTTATAACTTATTTCTACTACCTAATAATATCGTAGTTAGTGGTGTAACCGGTTTATCAATACCTTTACAACGCATCTTCAAAATAGATGCCCAAATATTCGTATATTTAGGACATATTCTATTATTAATACTATGTTATTTATTACTTAGTAAAGAAGAAACAAAAAACACAATCGTTGGTTCACTATTATATCCAGTAATGATTACATTAACTAAACCAATCGCAGCATTCTTGTTACCATATTGTACATTTCAAGAATTTATAATAACAGCATGCTTGGCGGGACTCCTAATGGGATTAGGAAGTGGATTAATCTATAGAATGGGATATAACTCTGGTGGAGCCGATATAATTGTTAGAATTATGTCTGAATACTTACATATACCAGAAGGTAAAGCAACATTAATTTCATGTTTGGTTGTTATTCTATTCGGTGTATCCGTATTTGGATTTGGAAATTTAGTATATTCAATCATTATCATAGTATTAAATGCATATATGGTTGATAAGGTACTATTTGGTATATCCGATTCTAAAGTATTCTATGTATTTACTAGAAAACAAACAGAATTAAAGAAAATATTATTAGAGGATTTTCACACAGGATTTACAATTCTTCCAACTAAAGGAGGATATACTCACAAAGTTGGAACAATAATTATGTGTGTATTACCGAATGCATCATATTATAGATTTAAAAATGTAATTATGCAGGTAGATCCGGAAGCGTTCTACATAATAAACGATTGTTACGAATCGAAAGGTGGATTTAAACAAAAGAATTTACCATTTTTATAAAAGTAAGGAGGTATTATGAAGTTTATCGAGTATAAAAATGTATCGAAAACTTACAGTAATGGTATTACCGCATTAGCTGACATAAATTTAGTTATTGAAAAAGGTGAGTTTGTCTTCATAACCGGCCAAACTGCTTCAGGAAAATCAACACTTATTAAAATGTTGTATCGTGAAGAAAAACCTACAAGAGGAACTGTAATTGTTGGTGGATTAAATGTTAGTAAACTAAGAAATGGAAGAGTATATAAATTAAGAAGAAAACTTGGAGTAGTATTCCAAGACTTCAAATTATTGCCAAGACTAACAGTATATGAAAATGTAGCCTTTGCACTAGAATATATGGGGATGAAATCAAGTGATATTAGAACGAAAGTATATAAAGCACTTGAACAGGTTGGATTAAAAGATAAGGCCAGGTCATTCCCAAGAGAATTATCTGGAGGAGAACAGCAAAGAGTATCAATTGCAAGAGCAATTGTAAATGAACCAAAAATACTTATTTGCGACGAACCTACAGGAGACCTTGATCCAGATACATCAAAAGAAATAATGAAAGTATTAGAATCTATTAATAAAGACATGGATACAACAATTGTTATGGCAACACATGACAAAGAAATTGTTAATAGAATGAAAAAACGTGTAATAACAATCGATAATAATACAATTGTTAGCGATGTTGAGAAAGGAAGCTATAAGGTACATGAAACCCGTTAGAATAATAATTAGAAGTATCAGAGATTCCTTCAAAAACATCATCCGTAATTTCAGCTTAAGTTTAGCAGCTATTTTATGTGCAACAATTACTTTGATGCTTGTATCCGTATCAATGATATTTGGAGCAAATGTTAATCAAATTACTGAGAAAGTTGAAAGTGAATTAAATATTGTTGTTTATATGACAAAAGTAACTTGCAAAAAAGATAATTCGTCATGTAATGTAGAAGAAGAGGAAGAAAAAATTAGAACCAACTTTGAAAGTGAATTGGAAAAACTAGATTTGATTGATTCATATACGCTAAAAACTAAAGAAGAGTGGAAAGAAGAAATGTCTAAATATAACAATTCGTATAAAGAAATGTTTGAATATTTGGGCGAAGATAATCCATTAGTTGATTCATACACAATAAAGGTTAAAGACGCAAAATCCTTAACTGACGTTGCAAAGTTTATTAATTCCATAAATGGTGTTCATCAAACAAAATATGGAGAAGGAATGGTTGAAGGAATTATATCAGCGTTTGATATAATTAAAATTGTATCATTCGGAATAGTTGTAGCATTAGTATTGGTTACTGCATTCCTAATTAGTAATACAATCAAATTAACAATCTTCTCACGAAGAAGTGAAATCGAAATAATGCGTCTTGTTGGTGCAAGTAATGCATCAATAAAGATGCCATTCTTATTTGAAGGATTCCTTCTAGGATTCCTAGGATCAATAATTCCTATATTTGTAACAATATATGGATATATTGTATTGTATTTTAAATTAGACGGAAAGATAGTTAGTGAGATGGTAGGCTTAATTAATCCATTCAATTTCATTTTTGCAGTTAGTGCTTGTTTATTGATTATAGGCACTGTTGTTGGAATGTTTGGTTCAATTAGAGCGGTAAGAAAGTACTTGAAGATATAATGAAAAAGAAATTAGGAAATATTGTAAGAATATTATTGATAGTACTTATTCTATCAACATACATCTTAGAGCCAATGGAAGTCTATGCGGCGACTAAAAATAAGTCAAAAGCAACAACATTAAAGGGTTTAAGAGCGGAATTATCCACTTTACAAGCACAAAAGAAAAAGAATCAGTCAGATGTAAAGCAGACACAGGATAATATAAATTATAAAAATTATCAAATTGCAACAGCATCTAAAGCAATTGAACAAGCTGAAATAGATATTGTAATTGCAAAGAACAAGGTTGAGGAAAATAAAAAGAAAATAGAAGAAGTATCCGATAGATCACAAAAACTATTAAGATTCAACCAGGAACTAAATACAAGTGATAATTATATGGAATATATAATTGAAGCAAGTAGTATAACAGAACTTATTATGAGAAAAGATGCTATGGATTTAGTCATTAAACAAAATAATAAGATGCTTGACGAGTTTGATAGTTTAATTGAACAGAATACAAAGTTACAAGAAGATTTACATGCAAAAGAAATTCAACTTGAAAAAAACATAACCAAGTATGAAGATGCAATATCTGATTATCAAATGGATTTAATAAATTTAAAAGATGTTTCTATGGATATAGATGATCAAATATCAACTCAAAAAGACTTGATAAAATATTATGAGCAATTAGGCTGTAAGGAAGAACAAAATCTTGATGAGTGTGTTAACCAAAGTAATAATTCAACTTGGTTAAAGCCGTTAAAACAAGGAACTATATCTAGTGACTGGGGTTGGAGAATAAGCCCGATTACTAAAAAATCATCATTCCATAGCGGTCTCGATATTGCTGGTAATTCAGAAGGAACTCCAGTATACGGAACCGGAAAAGGTGTAGTTGCAGCGGTTGTTAATGCAACTCAGAAGTATCATTCTTCAGGAAAGAAGACGTGTGGAGGAAACCAAGTATACATAAATATAACAATAGATGGTCAAAAATATACTATTCTATATGCCCATCTATTAAGTCTTGGCCCTGGAATAAAAGTTGGGGCTAAAGTAGATGGCCAATCAATAATAGGATATCAAGGTGGAGGATCTAAGACAAAGGCATGGGAATCATGTTCAACTGGGTCTCATTTACATTATGGTGTAAGTAAAGGATATTATGTTGGATATAATAGTTTCATGTCAGGACAAATAAGACCACCAGGATTTCCAAAGAAATATGGCAAGTTCTATTCAAGAACACAATGGTTTAATAATTAGAAATAAAAGGGAGGAAACAAAATGAACGAAGAGATATTAGAAAGAATTATTAATGGTAATAAACATATTTTAGTATCAGGACCAAAAGGAAGTGGAAAAACTACAAATATTCTATTTCCTATCGTAGATAAGCTAATTAGCAAAAAAGAAAGTTTACTGGTACTAGACTATAAAAAGGAATTTGTAGCAACCTACTACAATAAGTTAAAAGAAGAAAATTATAACATAGTTGTTCTTGATTTTGATTTAGCGGAAGAAACTGATGGCTGGGAGCCTCTTTCTGTTGCTGATTACTTTAGCAAAAAAGAGAAAAACTCATCAAAGGCTAACAGAGCATTGGACATATTGTGCAGAGATATTCCAATTGTATTTAAAGCAGCACAAAAAGAAGATATAAAAGAACATCTTACAGATAGTGATAGAGATACTTATTCACTAGAAATAATGAAGAATTCTCAAAGAGTATGCCCACCAATCTTAGAAGAGATATTCAGCGATGAAAATAGAGCGAACATGTTGAGAAGAACAACATTCAACTACGATGATATTTTAACTAAGCCAACTGCAATCTTCTTGGTAAACAATACTTTTGATTCAATTGCAACAATATTAATGAACGCATTTATTAATCAATTATTATGTTTATTCAATTACGAAAAAGTTCAAAACAAAATGAATATTATTGCAGAAAACTGTGATGTATATAATAGATATTACGACTATTTAAGGGCAGTATATAATTTATACGCAGATAACGTAAAAATAATTGGTTCAGTTAGAAAATTAAATCCTATGAACTTCGCAAATGATCAAAGAATTGGATATGAGTTTAATCATATAGCAATTAAATCATGTTACTTAAAAGTATGCATAGATTCTATAGTAAAAGAATATCCATTTAATCTAAAAGAGGTTTCAATTGATACATCAAGTTTTAAATATAAGAAAATAGAAAAATTTGAAAAACCTAAAAAAATAGAATACTTTGAAAAAAATCCTGAGCCTCAAACTGAGGAAGAAAAAAAACTTGAAGATATTAACATTGTTTTAGAAGAAGCACGCAATAGAATAGCGAGAGATACTGAAGGATTAAAAATAGAAAAAGATCAAGCAACAAAAGAAGAAGTTGAACCTCCAAAACCATTATCAATTGACGAGATAATAGCTAATGGTGATTTAAAGAATGTTTCAGACGAAGAATTAGATAGAATGCTTGAAGAATTAGAAAAGCAATTAAAAGAATTTGATAAGCAAATGGAAGAGATAAATAAGAAATCTCAAGAAAATGCAGCAAAAGAGGAACAAAAAGCATTAGAAGCACCAGTTGCTCCAGAAGTACCTGTAGAAGGCGATAAACCGGTTGTAGATATTGCTCCTGCAATAGAAGTCCCAGAAGTAACAGAAACTCATGTGGAACCTCCAGCAGTGACGAATCCTGTAGCTATCCCTGAAATGCCAGTTCCACCAGTTCCTGAAGAAATGCCGGAACCGGCTGAAGCAGCACCAGTTGCTCCAGAAGTGGCACCTCAAGAGCCTACAGAAAATCAACAGGAAATTAAGACTCTAGATAGTTCCAAAGAATTAGAAGAAGGAACGAAAATTTTAGAGCAAAAAATGGAAAGTAATAATGTTGAAACAAACGAACCAACAATTATTATGGAAAAAATAGATATAAATAAAATCAATGGATAAGTAAGACGAAATACTCTTACTTTTTTCATTATATATAGTATAATGAAAGTGGGTGGGGATTATGAAGAAAATAGTGATTTTCGGCGGTGGAACAGGCCTATCACAATTACTAAAAGGATTAAAATTATTTCCTATAGATATAACTGCAGTTGTTTCCGTTGCGGACAATGGAAAGTCAACCGGAAGACTAAGAGAAGAATTAAACATCCCTGCAGTTGGTGACATTTCAAAAGTATTATTAGCAATGTCAGATACGGATGAAGACATACAAAATTTAATGAATTATCGATTTGTAAAGTCTAAATCATTAGGAAATCACTCTGTTAAAAACTTGTTATTTACTGCATTACTAGATTTAAAAGGAAACTTTGAATCATCTATTGAAGTGCTAAGCAAAATTATGGATGTTAAGGGCACAGTTTTACCATTTTCAGATAGTTCTATAAATTTAGTAGGTGTAACAAAAGATGGAAAAGAAATAGTAGGGCAAGTACAAGTATCACAAAGAGCATCAGAAATAGTTCAATTAAAGTATGATAAAGACTATGCAGTTAATCCAAAGATATTTAAGGCTATAGATGAAGCTGATTTAATCATATTTGCAGCTGGAAGCTTGTTAACAAGTATTTTACCTCATTTAATAGATGAAAAATTAGCTAACTATATATATAAAGCAAGAGCTAAGAAACTATATATATGTAATTTATTTACTCAACCAGGAGAAACAGATAATTACAAAGTAAGTGATCACATAAAAATCTTAAATAAATATCTTGGAGAAAAAGGTATTGATATTGTAATTGCAAATTCAGTGCATAAAAACTCTGAATTAATAGATAAATATAAAGCTTTAGAACAAAAAGACCAAGTTAAATTGGATCCTAAAGAGATTAAAAATCTTGGTGTGGAACTAATTCATGATGATTTGGCTATTGTTGAAGGCGGATATTATAGACATGATTCACTTAAAACGGCATATCTAATATTCTCTTACTTAATGGATGGTAAAAAATGACATTCACTACTAGAGTAAAAGATGAAATGTCCAAAAATGAATTTAACCCAATTGAAATTAGTTCTATAATTTCGGCATATATTTTAACATGTGGAAAGTTTTCAAAAGATAAAATAGAACTAACGTCTGAGAATGCATCCATTACGAGATTAATATATCGTTGTTTAAAACAAAATTATGGTATTAATCCAATAGTAAATATACGAATTCAAAAAAGATTTAGAGTTAAACAAATATACATATTAATAATTAAAGAAAAAGTAGATATTATCAAGAATGATATAGCAATTTACCAAGGAAATATCGTGGAAACATTAGTTACCGATGAAGAGAAACAAGCCTTCATTATGGGTTCATTTATGGGCGTAGGATCTATATCTGATCCCAAAAGTAAGGGCTATCATTTAGAGTTTACATATAGTGATAAAAAACTAGCTCAAAATATGGAAAAACTATTATCATTTTATAAAATGTCGGTTAACCAAACTGTAAGGAATAATAAACATGTAGTATATATTAAAGCTAGTGAAAATATTTCTGATATTATTAAAATGTTTAGGGCATATAATTCATTATTTGAATTTGAGGACATAAGAATATATAGAGATCACAAAAATATGGTCAATAGATTAAATAACTGTGAAATTGCAAACCAAGAGAAAACAATTAAAACAGGAATGAAACAAATAGAAAACATACATTATTTACAAGAAAATGATTTAATAGATTTATTAGATGATAATTTAAAAGTCATAGTGGAATATCGTTTAAAGTATCCAGAAGCATCTCTTCAAGAACTTGCAGATATTATATCTATGGAAACAGACTACAAAATTGGAAAATCTGGAATTAATCATCATTTTATTAAAATCAACAATTTAATAAAGAAACATAAGGAGATTGAAAATGAAGGTTAGACTAGCTGCTCCATTCACGGAGGATTCAATAGTAGACGGAGAAGGAATAAGATCCGTAATATGGTTTCAAGGATGTTCACATCACTGTAAAGAATGTCAAAATCCTGAAACTTGGCCTTTTGATAAAGGTATGGAATATGATGTTGAGGATGTGAAAAAAATGATAGATAATCTTGAAGATCAAGATGGAATAACATTCTCAGGTGGAGATCCTATGTTCCAACCAGAGGCTTTATTAGAATTAATTAAACATACACATGAAAAAGGAATGAATGTCTGGGTATATACAGGATTCACATATGAAGAAATACTAAAACTAAAACCAATATATAAGGAAATACTAGAAAATACTGACGTATTAATTGATGGACGATTTGAAATTGAAAAGAAAACAATGAGTGCAAAATTCCGTGGAAGTTCGAATCAAAGAGTAATTAATGCTAGTGAAAGTATAAAACAGGGAAAAGTTATAATTCGCTATGAGTAGGATTTTTATAGAATTCAGTTATGATGGTTCAAAATTTCATGGATTTCAAAGACAAAACAACTTAAGAAGTGTTCAAAAGGAAATCGAAGAAATATTGGAGGTAATCTTTAAAACCAAAATAGAGATTAAGGGAGCAGGAAGAACGGATGCAAAAGTTCATGCTTTAGGCCAAACCGCAACTTTTGATATTCCTTATAAAGTAGATAATTTAAAAAAGGAATTAAATAAAAGATTAAAAGATATAAAGATAAAAGATTTAAAAGAAGTTCCTGATGACTTTCATGCAAGATTTAGTGCAATAGGGAAAAAATATGTTTATAAAATAATTATAGATGAAAAAGGTAAAGATGATTACCACCTATATGTCCAAAATATAGATTTAAATAAAATGAAAGAAGCCTCTAAGTTATTCATTGGAAGGCATGATTTTCGAAACTTTGTTGCCGGTGAAAGAGATGATTATGAAACGATTATTCATAGTATAAAATTTTATAGACGAGGTAACAATCTGTCTATTGAATTCTATGGAGTAGGTTTTTTTAGATATATGGTAAGAAATATTGTTGGTGCTTTAATTCAAGTTGGAAGACATAAAATCGAAGAAAAAGATATAAAAGAAATGATTGAAAATCCAACAAAAAGACGTCAATTAGCAACAGCATTACCGGAAGGTTTATATCTAATAAAAGTTTATTACTAAAAAGTATACGTAAAAATGTTAAAAAAGTACCGATTTTGTTTGACAAATAAGTATTATTTGTTATAATTTTAATCGGTACATTTTATTTGTGAATTGCCAAGAACCTGGGAAATTCGAAAGCAAAACACAATGGAAGGATTTTATAATGAAAACATTTATGCAAAAAAAAGAAACTGTTGAAAGAAAATGGTATGTTATTGATGCAGAAGGAAAGAACCTTGGTAGAGTTGCATCAGAAGTTGCTAAATTATTAATGGGTAAACACAAAGTAACATACACACCACACATTGATTGTGGTGACTATGTAATTGTAGTTAACGCTGCTAAAGTTAATTTGACTGGTAAGAAGTTAACTGACAAGAAATACTATAACCATAGTGGATATCCAGGTGGATTAAGAGAAAGAAATGCTAAAGAAATGTTAGCTAACTATCCAGAAGAAATGATGGAAGTTGCTATCAAAGGTATGCTTCCTCATAATAGACTTGGTGCTCAAATGTACAGAAAATTAAACGTATTTGCTGGCCCTGAACACAATCATAGTGCTCAAAAACCAGAGAAAATCGAATTAGACTAGGAGGAATTATGGCAAAGGCAAAGAAACAATGTTGGAAAGCAACTGGAAGAAGAAAACAAGCTGTTGCACAAGTTACATTAGTAGGTGGAACAGGAAATATTGTTGTTAATGGTGTAGACGTAAACGATTATATGCCATATCAAACACTAGTAATGGATTTAAAACAACCACTAGTAGCTACAAACAATGAAAATAGATTCGATATTAATGTTGTAGTTAGAGGTGGAGGTTTTTCTGGACAAACTGGTGCTATCCGTTTAGGTATTGCAAGAGCTTTATTAGAATTTGATTCTAATACTGATCAAACTAGAGAAGATTCATATAGAAAAGTTCTTAAGAGTTCTAAACTTATCACTCGTGATGATAGAATCAAAGAACGTAAGAAATATGGTCTTAAGAAAGCACGTAGAGCTCCACAATTTAGTAAGAGATAATATTTCAACAATCAAAGCCCATTTATATGGGCTTTTTTATGTTATAATATTTATGTAAGATAGGAGAGATGATTATGTTTTTTGATGTAATAGGTTGGATTGGTATGGTTCTAGTATTATTAGCATATGCACTTCTTTCAACAAATAAAATTAAAAATGGTATGCTATACCAATTGTTAAATTTAATCGCAGGAGTATGCATGGCAATAGGATTATATCCTAAAAATGCCTGGTTTTCTTTTACATTACAAGTAATTTGGGCAATTGTTGCCATTGTAGCTATTATTAAAATTAAATGTAAGAAAAAATAGGAAAAGAAAATGGAATTTCTTAAAACCAAAAGTATTTTATCAAAAGAAAAATACGGTGTAGATTGGTACGGCATTGACTATAAAATGAATTTATATAGAGGGTGCTCACATGGATGTATCTATTGTGACAGTAGAAGCAACTGCTATCATATAGATAATTTTGATGTGCCAAAAGGAAAAGAAAATGCTCTAGCAATATTAGAAAATGAGCTATCAAAGAAACGAGAAAAAGGCGTTGTTGGTATTGGATCGATGTCAGATACATATAACCCATTAGAAAAAGAATATGAACAAACAAGAGGGGCACTAAAACTATTGGCAAAATATGGCTTTGGAGTATCAATTGATACAAAAAGTGATTTGATATTAAGAGATTTAGACATACTTAAAGAAATAAACTCAAAAAATAATGTAATAATCAAATTTACAATAACCACTCCAAATGATGAATTATCAAAAATAATAGAACCTAGAGTGTGTGTTTCATCAAAAAGATTTGCCGCAATTAAAACTTTAACAGATAATGGTATATTTACAGGAATTATGATGAATCCGGTATTACCATTTATTACCGATAGTGAAGACGATATAAAAAAATTGGTTAAATTAGCACATGAAAGTGGAGCTAAATTCATTCATTCTTATATGGGTGTGACTCTAAGAGAAAATCAAAGAGACTATTATTATGAACAATTAGATAAACATTTTAAAGGTTTAAAGGATAAATATATCAAATATTATGGTGAGAGATATAATTGTCCAGTTCCCAATTTTAAAAGACTATATAAAGTATTAACTAATGAATGTGATAAATATGGAATACTATATAATATGAAAGATATTATTAAAGCATATAAAAAAGAAATAAAAGAAAGTGAGCAAATCTCATTATTTTAAATAATAAAATTAAAAGGTAGATGAAAGAATCTACTTTTTATATGTTATAATAAAAAACAGGTGATTAAATATGAATTTAACCGAAAATCTTGAAGCCATAACAAAATTTTTATTTATTGAAGAAGATATTGATAATTTAAAAAAATCAGATTTATTAATAATATTATGTAATAACAATTTAAAAGGAATAACAAACAAATTTGAAGAACTATATAAAAATGGAAAAATAGATGATAATACAACAGTTGTTGTAAGTGGAAATCGTGGACCATTAGATGATTTTGAAGGAAAAGAATGTGATGCAGTTTTTAATATATTAGTAAATGAACGCGGTTATAATCCCAAAATGTTTGTTTTAGAAGGAAATGCAACTAATACACGTGAAAATCTATTGTATGGTAAAAATATGGTTGGTGATTTAAACAAATATAATAATATACTAGTCATGGGTGCATCATTTGCTTTAAGAAGGATAAAAATGTGTTCTAGTAAATTAGATTATCCATTAGAAAAAGTTCAATTTGTTGGAATGGGCGATTTCGAAGAAAGAGGCTGTGAAAAAGACAAATGGTGGATTAATGATGAAGCTAGAATAAGAGTATTCCAAGAAATAGAAAGAATAGGTAAATATCTAGTTAAAGGAGACTTAGATATAAAATAAAACTATACTTTCAAGGAGATAAATAATATGGAATTAATATTTGTTGATAAAAATAATTATAAAGACGCAATAGCAGTACAAAGAAAAATATTCCCAAATGAAAATGGTACTTTAAATATTCTGGCCTCTTTAGATAGAGAAATGTTTATGGAAAAGACGGGAATATATTATGTAGATGATCATGTTAAATATTATTTAGCCAAAGTAAATAATGAATATGTCGGAATAACAGGTATTTATTATTATGATTTAGATAATGCTTGGCTTGCCTGGTTTGGAATAATAGATGAATATAGAAATAAGGGATTAGGTAAAAAATTATTAAGAAAAACTTTAGAAATAGCCGCGTCTATGAATTTCAAAAGTATGAGACTATATACAAGTTTTCTAGACAATCAAGATGCAATAAAAATGTATGAAAAAGAGGGCTTTATTGGAGAAAAATATACTGCCGAAAAGCTTTCATATGATTGTAGAATTTATTCCAAAAGTTTGGTTTCGGATACCGTAGATTTGTGGAACAATAAAGATCTTAATCTAGGTCATCAATCAGAATTGGATCATATGAATAATGAAAAAATAAATGAAATATTAAAAATATATGATGAATTATTGAAACAGGAGTAAATGGTGAATAAAAAAGACAATTATTATATGAATTATGCTTTAGAAATATCGCCCCAAGCCAATTGTATTAAAGGCAAAGTTGGCGCTATACTAGTAAAAGAAAATAAGATTATCGCTGAAGGTGTTAACAGTGTTCCAAACGGAATAAAACCATGTACAGAAGAAACTTGTATTAGAAAAAAACTGAACTTAAAAAGCGGTGAAAATCAGGAATTATGTTTTGTTGTTCATGCAGAACAAAATGCTCTAATAGATGCCCTAAATAATAAAGTGAATGTAAAAGGAAGTACATTATATGTAACAAAACAGCCCTGTATAATATGTGCTAAGATGTTAATTAATGCAGGTATAAAAAGAATTGTATATTTAAAAGCCTACCCAGATAAATATTCAGAAGGATTATTAAAAGAAGCTGGAGTAGAAATAGAAAAGTATGAAGGAGAATTAGCTAATGAAACAAATGGAATTAGAAGTTAAAGTTTTAGATATTAACAAAGATGAATTTGTTGAAAAAATAAAATCAATGGGCGCAACATTAAAGAAAGAAACAAAGCAATTCTTATATACATATGATTTACCAACAATATATGGAAGATTTATTGATATTAAAACTCAATTAAAAGACAACGAAAGTAAAACAAAATACGAAACAGCAATAGAAAAGTTAAAGTTATTATTTTTTGAATTAGATAACCTACTAAATGATGATACTAAAAAAGAATTAAACGTTATAATTGGTTTTGATAATACATCTTGTCTATGTGAAAAAGAGAATTTATTAGATATTTTAGATAATGATAAATTTATTGAATTTATAAATAGATATCATAATAATTCTAAAAAATGGATAAGAGTAAGACAAACCAACGATGAAACTACCATTGCGGTTAAACACATACTTGCGGACAATGGTACAAATATCCAGCAAATGTTAGAAACCGAAATTGAAGTCCCAAGTATAAAGGAAGCAAATAATCTGCTTGAAGCATTAGGATATTCTCATAAGAGTTATCAAGAAAAAGAAAGAATATCATATATATTAGATGGTTATGAAATAGATATAGATACATGGCCAGGAATACCAACATATTTTGAAGTTGAGGGTAAATCTGAAGAAGATTTAAATAACATACTAAATAAACTGGGATATTCTATGAAAGATACAGTATCATGTACTGCAGATGAAATATATGAAAAGTATGGATTATCAATGTTTGACTGCAGAGAAATAAAATTTGAAAATTTTCAATAAAGATGTAAGGAGAGATAAAAATGGAATTTAAAAGAATGAGAGAATACACACACGAGGAATTTGTAGAGTTAGTTCAAAGCTTAACTGAAGAACAATTATTAGAATTAAGTGCCAACTATGGAGGATATCCAGTATTATTTAGAATGGCGCTTGATGAGAGAATATGCCATATTCCTTTTATTCAAACAGGTGCCGCTATAATAATTAGAAATCAAAACGGTCAAATTCTTTTGCAAGAAAGAACAGATAGAAATAAATGGGGATTACCTGGAGGCTGCCAAGATCTTGGAGAGGATTTAAGAGTTACCGCTGCTAGGGAAGCGTATGAAGAAACAGGAATTAAACTTGATCCAAATGCAATTGAGTTAATTGATACATTATCTGGAGAATCAAGAAAGAATAGTTATCCAAACGGAGATATTGTTTATAACAATACATCTTTATATCTTGCAAATGTTTCAATGGAAGATGCCGCTAATTTAAAAGGCGATTCTGAAACAAAGAAATTAAAATTCTTTAATCCAGATGAGGTTCCAAAAAATCTTATGGATGGAGATTTAATTAAATCGTATCTAAAATATTTAAATAAAAAAGGGGAATAATATGAATAAATATGAACCAGCTGTTGTTGTAAGTAATTATAATAAAGAGTGTAATGTATATGAAACCATTGATGCAATTTGCGATGCTGGATTTAAAAATGTATTTATAGAATGGTATAACAGAGATTGGGAAATACCTCAAGAAGAACAATTAAAATATGTTAATGAAAAAGGATTAAATATTATTTTTGCTCATTTAGGTTATCAAAATATAAATGATATGTGGATTGAAGAAGAAACTGGTATTGTTGATAGATACAAAAATGATATTAGAATATGTCATGAAAATAATATACCAATGGTTGTTATGCATTTAACAAGTAAGACTGAAGCCCCAATTTATGGAGAAATGGGTCTAAAAAGAATAAGAGAAATATGTGACTATGCTAAATCGTTAAACGTTGTAGTAGCTTTTGAAAACACTAAAATAAAAGGCTATTTAGATTATGTAATAGATAACATTAAAAATGATAATGTTGGAATCTGTTTCGATTCAGGGCATTATCATGCACACTTTAATGATGAACTAGATTTTAATAAATTCAAAAATAGAATATTTGCAATTCATCTACACGATAATGATCAAAGTGATGATTTACATCTATTGCCTTTTGATGGAACTCTAAATTGGGAAGATACAATAAGAAAATTAAAAGAAAGCAATTATGAAGGTCCAGTTACATTAGAGATACATCATCATAGGGATTATGTTAATATGCCAGTAAAAGATTTTTATAAAAAAGGATACGAAATTGCTTTAAAAATTAAAGATATGTTTGAAAAAGAATAAGCCTATTTAATAGGCTTTTTTAATATTTAAAAATATCCAAATATGGACATAAATTATAAATTTTAGTACAATTAAACTGGTGATAATATGAAAAAGCGAAAAGGATTAGTAACTATTTTTTTATTAATAATATATGGAGTACTACTTATATATCCTATTAAAATAGTTCTTATTAAATTTGGTGCAATAAACTTTAATACTTCCGATAACTGGAAATATTACACACCAACAGGAACTAATATATTCGGCAAAGTAAAAGATAAAATAATGAGTTTAGAAACGAGCATTGATAATCGTGCTACTAATTACTTTCCATTTTTTACTAATATAAACAGTGCATATTATAAATTAAATATGAAATTAGATTCATTATTATCAGATGAAATATATGTTAAAAATAATACTGATAATGAATATATTATTTATAACGAAAAAGAAGACTTTTATTATTTAATTAATAATCTATCAAAACAGGAAATGGATAAGAGAGTTAAGTCTCAGGCAGAGTTTTACAATGATATAAAAACAAAATATCCTGATTTAAATATGTATGTATATTTGCCATTAAGATACGAATTAACACAAATGTGTTCTAATTCTATCAATGGTTATGTAGATGCTTTTGAATTTGAATTGAATGATGAAATAAAAGTATCAAAACTAGAAACTCTATCAAATGATGAATATTTAAATTATTTCTATAGAACAGATCACCACTACAACGCTAATGGTGCGTTAAAAGCATATGAAGATATTATGACCATGATGGAAATGGATCCGACAAATGAATATGAAATAAAAACAATTAAAACACCATACTATGGTTCAATGGCAAAAAGTTCATTAAATGATTCAGTAAGTGATGAACTACAAGCAATCGAAACAGATGTTGAAGTTAGTTTAAAAGAATCTATTGATGGATTTAAACCAATGACAATCAAGAATACTAAGAATAAATTCTATGATTACTATATAGGTTACTTTAATGGTCAATTCGATGAGGTAACATATAAATATAATGATTATACAGGAAGAAACTTACTTATTATTGGAGACTCTATTTCATGGCAAATAGATTACCTAATAGCAAGTAAATTTGATGAAACACATGTTATTAATATGCGTTTTGGCAAATGGAAAAACAACAATCTAAACTTAAGTGAATATATACAAGAAAACAATATAACTGATTTATTATTCTTAGAAGAAGCAGAATCACAAATATTTGATGTGTATAATCATAATTTAAAAGAAAGAGTGGTGAGATAAATGGTATTTTCATCAATTACATTTATATTTATATTCTTACCAATATTTCTATTTTGTTACTTTATAATTAAAGACGTTAAGAAAAGAAACTTAGTATTACTATTATTCTCGCTTGCTTTCTATGCATGGGGAGAACCTTTCTACATTTTCTTAATTATACTATCCATATTAATTAACTATTATTTAACAAAGAAAATGGATAAGAATAAATCTAAAGGATTATTATTCTTAATAGTGTTTATAAATATATTATTCTTATTTAGTTTTAAATATGTAGATTTCTTTATAAATAATATAAATTCATTATTAAACACAAATATTCCACTTCTAAAACTTAGTTTACCAATTGGAATAAGTTTCTATACATTCCAAGCTTTATCATATGTTATTGATGTTTATAGAGGAAAAGTAAAAGTACAAAATGATTTATTCTATCTAGCATGTTATATAGTAGCATTCCCTCAACTAATTGCAGGCCCAATTGTAAGATATGAAACGATTGAAAAAGAATTAGTTAAAAGAAAAACAACATTTGATGATTTCTATCAAGGAACAAAAAGATTCATAATAGGTTTAGCAAAGAAAGCATTAATAGCAAATTCAGTAGCTTTTGTAGCGGATCAAATATTTAATCAATCATCAACAACATATGGTTTTATAGGCGCCTTAATAGGTTCAATTGCCTATACATTGCAAATATATTTTGATTTTTCAGGATATTCTGACATGGCAATTGGTATGGGTAAAATGTTAGGTTTCAATTATAATGAAAACTTTAATTATCCATATATGGCAACATCTATTACGGACTTCTGGAGAAGATGGCATATATCTTTATCGTCATTCTTTAAAGACTATGTATACATTCCTCTTGGAGGAAATAGAAAAGGCTTAGCAAAGCAAGTAAGAAATATATTAATTGTATGGTTATTAACCGGTCTTTGGCATGGAGCATCATGGAATTTCGTTCTATGGGGACTATATTATGCAATATTCTTACTAATAGAAAAGTTTATACTTAAAGATATATTGGAAAAAACGCCAAAATTTGTAAATCATTTATATACATTAATAATTGTATTAGTAGGATGGGTTATTTTTAGAGGAGAAAACCTTGAAACTATACTAGATACATTAGAATCCTTAATAGGCATAAATGGATTAGGAAATATAACTAAGTTATCTACAATAGGTATCTTCTCAATAAGATATATAATTGCCTTTATACTAGGTATTATATTCTCAACAGATATATCTAAAAAAATACTAAAAGACGATACTAAAACAGATGTAATAGTTGGAATTTTATTTGTATTATCAATTATCACTATTTTAGTGGGATCATACAATCCATTTATCTATTTTAGATTTTAAAGTTTAAAAAATTAAATTGACAAATATATAAAATTACGATAATATTATTGTAGCAAGATAAAAGTCTTGCTAGATCTGAGCGTACGGTCAAAAAGTGCGTTCAAGATCAACCAAAACCCCCTGAGGCTGGACATTGTCCAGCCATTTTTTTTACTCAAAAAATATAGTATAATAATTATTGGTGATGACATGACTATAGCGGTTTTCTTAGCAATATTAGCATCTTTATTGTGGGGTATAACTAACCACATAGATAAATTTATGATTTCCGGTATTGATGAAAATAAAGATGCTATAAAAGTATTATTAATTTTTTCAACATTTGTAGCTGGTATAGTATTAACCCCACTATGGCTAGTGCTAAGCCAGTTTTCGGTAAGCATAAGTTTTATATCATTAATAAGTGTATTAATTGCATCAATAATATATATAATTGCAACTTTATTATACTTTAAAGCAATCGAAGAAAATGATGCCTCACTTGTAGTGGTAATGTTTCAAATGATTCCTGTATTTAGCTATGTTATTGCTCTAATCTTATTTAAAGAAAACCTAACAGCACGTCAAATATTAGGTTCATTAATCATAATTCTATCATCAATTATTATTTCATTTGATTTTAATGAAAAAAATAATAAGAAAAAATTTAAAGCACTATTATTTAATGACATTATCATCTTTATTCTATTCAATATACTTTATATTGTTTGACATAGGAATAAGGAACAGTTCATATTACTCTTGTGCATTCTGGTATCAAATAGGATTCTTAATCATGGGATTAGTATTATTATGTTTAAAGCAATTTAGAACTCCATTTATTAAAGCGGTAAAGAAGAATGGTAAAAGATACTTATTTCTAAATACTACAAATGAATTCCTTAATTTAATTGCAAACTTGTTAGTAAATTACGCAAACATAGTATTACCAATAGCACTTGTAAACGTATTAAATGGATTTCAAGGGGCATTCGTATTTATACTTGGAATATTAGGCACAATATTCTTTCCTAAATACATAAAAGAGGATTTAAGAAAAGGAATAGTCATTCAAAAAATTACATGTATTATTCTTGGAATAATAGGTCTAATTATTTTGATGTATAAATAAACATAAAATGAATGATAAAAAACAGTTAAATTTGGTATAATGTAAAGGAAGGTGATTACATGGACCCAGAGAAAATCGGAAAATTTATTAAAGATTTACGAAAAGGCAATAATATGACTCAAGCCGAATTTGCACAAAAATACAATGTTACATATCAAGCAGTAAGTAACTGGGAAAAAGGTAAGAACATCCCGGACATATCACTGCTTAAAGAAATAAGCAAAGACTATTCAGTAAGTATTGACGATTTATTAGATGGTGAGAAGAATTCAACAATCAAAAAGAATAATCGTATCACCATAATAGGAATTAGCTTACTTGCTATAGTAATTGTTATTGCAACGATTGTAATTATAATAAACAATAAAAACTCATATGAATTTAAAACATTATCAACAACCTGCAGTAAATTTACTATTTCAGGGACTGTAGCATATGATAAAAATAAAACCTCAATATTTATTAATAAAATAAATTACTGTGGCGGAAATGATGAAAATCAATATAAAAAAATAGAATGTTCATTATTTGAGAAAAAGGATGATAGCTATATAAAAATAAGTTCATACGTTCATGACAAAAACCCAATCACGCTTGAAGCTTTCCTGAAAGAAGTAGAGTTTTCAATTGATGATTATGCAAGATCATGTAAAAAAATAAGCGATGACAATTTGTTTTTAAGAATAAACGCAACAGATAAAAAAGATAATACAATCACACATGATATACCACTAACATTAAACAAACCATGTAGTGACTAATTTAGAAAAAGGTGTATAATATACTATGAAAGGACTGTTAATCATGCAAGATTAATAAAAAGGAGAAAATAAAATGGAAGAAAAGAAATGTAATTGTGGCCCTGACTGCACATGTGGTTGTCAAGAAGGCAAAGAATGCACTTGTGATGGAGAATGCAAGTGTGGATGTGGCCCTGAATGCGAATGTGGCTGCCAAGAGGGAAAAGAATGCACATGCGAATGTGAATGTGGCTGCGAAGAAAAATAAATTCTATAATATATAGAATTTTTTTTATTATAACTTTTAAGAAAATACAAATTATGTTATTCTATTAAAGTAGGAGTATATATATGAATAAGGTGACAAAAACTTGTATAATTGTTGAATTGCTTATTATCATTATTGCATTAGGTTGTTACTCTTTTTTATACTTTAAAAAGAATGAAAAAAACTTCAAGGAAGTACTCCAATACATTAACGTAACTAAACTAGATTTAAGCGATAAAAATAGTTATAAATTAGAAGATTATGAGAACGACATCAATAAATATCCACTTCTTAAAGAGGTAATCATTGGGGATAATAAGATATCAAATCTAGAATTAAAAGATCTTCAAGAAAAACATCCACAAATTACTTTTATTGCAAATACTTACATAGATTTCTATGGAGAAAAGTTAAATAGCAGTGAAGAAGAAATAGATTTAAGAAATAAAGAATTAGATGATAATCTAGTAGACTATTTAAAGGAGTTTACTAATTTAAAGAAGATAAAAATAGATTACAATAAAATAGGTTATGATGATTTGTTAACGATAGTAAAAACGTACTCCAATACAGAAATAGAATTTGATTTAACCATAAATGGAGAAAAATTTAATTCCAATGTTGATAAAATTGACTTTACTAACAAAACAAATTTAGATTATAACGAATTAGAAAAAAAATTAATGATATTGCCAAAACTAAAATATGTAGATTTAAGTTTTAGTAATTTAACAAATGAGCAGTGTGATAAGTTAAATAAAAAAATAGAGAACGCTGAGATAGTTTGGACTGTTCATTTTGGGGGAACCAAAGTATGGTATGTTAAAACAGATGCAATTGCTTTTTCAACTGCTGTAACAATGTCTCCTTTTACACAACTAACCTCAGAAGATATTCAAGTATTAAAATATTGTACTAAACTTAAAGCATTAGACTTAGGCCACCAACAAATACATGATTTATCTGTAATTGGTGATTTAACGGAATTAAGAGTTTTAATTCTAGTTGATAATGGTCTAACTGATATAACTCCTTTAAAAAAACTTAAAAATTTACATTATTTAGAATTGTTTTTTAATAAAATAACGGATTTATCTCCGATTGAAGACTTGGATCAATTAATAGATTTAAATATAGGCTATAATCGTCAATTAACAAACATTGATACTATTTTAAAATATCCCAAATTAGAAAGACTATGGGCGCCAGGCACAAAAATATCTGAGGAAAGCTTTAATAAATTAAGAACAGCTTATCCAAACGTTAAGTTAGTTACAGAAGGAACAGAATCAGTTTGCTGCGGATGGAGAACTCATGCCAGATATTATGAAATGAGAGATATGTTCAATAAAAACTATTATGGCAATGAATTTGCAAAATATGATTAATGCTTGAAATATATTGTATTTATTGATATACTTTCTTCCTAAAAGGAGGAAGCGATGAAAAAGAGAATACTTGCAACATTAGCATTAATAATGATGCTAAATAATCCTAAAGCGTTATCTGAAGAGCCGCTTACTCCTCAAGGACATTATTCCAATGGAAATATATATTTTGGCTCAGAAGAGTATATTGAAAATATAGAAGAAAAGGTTGGCCCTTTTGATGTTCTTATAGTTGACGAAAGAGATTTTAAGAAAAATCCCAGTGTGAAGATACTTGATTCATATAAGATAGATGATTCATCACAAAGACTTGAAATAATTGAATTTCTTGATCAGTATGAGAAAGATAATCCATCAGAATGGGAAAGATCTGTAATATCAATGGTAAGGGAATGGGCATTTCATAATTTTTTATATTCTATTAGAGTAGAAAGAAGCCACACTAAAGATGTTGACCTTGATAATAAAGATGAAAATTATTATGTTAGAAAAAGAAAAAAATAGTATATAATAATTATTGAAGAGGTATTTATATGGCCGAAATAAAAGAAAAAAATGTCAAGATTAAAGGGGTATATCAAAAAATATCATTAATTCCCACAGTTGTTCTTAATGTGGAAAACTTTTTAAATGAATGTGCAACTAATAAGGAAGAAGCTAAAGGTGTAGTTCAAACATTATCAAAACTTTATGAGAAAAAAAGGAAGACAACAATAGAGTTCAACCAATTTGGAGAAAGATATGTTGATCGTATTACAATCTGGGGTAACGCGGAATATTTTGTTGGCGATATAACTTTTGACTATAGAGAATTTGCAATTAAAATCCAGCGATTATTAGGAATTGATCAAATTGTTGATATTAATTCTCCGGAATTTACAAAATTATTAGAAGACAAAGTAGAGAAACTATCACAAATAAATACGCTTGACGAATTACACGAAAAGTTTCCTGAACTATATATGGTATATATTGAGGGAAACAGCATGTATAACTATGCTGAGGCTGTATTA
>JAEEKZ010000028.1 GCA_016288635.1 Caryophanales bacterium | reverse complement strand
GGATATTGATGGTGTAGTTCAAAGAATAGATGCTGAATTTGTTTTTTGCTCTGAACCAAAACTTGTCGCAGGATTAAAAGATAAATTTAATATAGATTATTCTGTATACCCAACTTATTCTGTATATAATTGTTTATATGACTGGGATGAACAAGCTATAGCAAGATTAAAATATATTTTAGATCAAACTGTGGCTAGTATAGTTGCTTCAACTGAGTGGAGAAGTAAAGAACAACCAAATAAAATGAGAGATTTATTAACAATACATGGATTAGATAAATACTATCTAGGAGATAATCCATTTGTTCCGGTTAAGACTAATTTTGAACAAGATAGGGCTTGGGAAATAAGAAAGTCTTTAGAAATATATAAACCAGATAATTATCTAGTATTAGATGATAAAAAAGGATTGATGCAATTCTTTCCAAATAATTGCATAATAACACAAGATTTAATAAGCATAAATGATATGCATGAAGCAGTTAGAATTTTAAAAAGAAAACAAAAAAACTAGTCGAAAGACTAGTTTATTTTTTACATGGGGCGAAATAAGGGAGTCGAACCCATGCATAATAGAGCCACAATCTACCGTGTTAACCACTTCACCAATTCCGCCATGCATCAATAGAATAGCAAAAATTTATTTAAAATGCAATAATAATGACTTATATAATTGTAAAAAAATCGTATTATTGATATAATTATTGTTATGATAGGGTTGATAGAAGATGAGTAAGATTACTAAGAAAGAAATAAGTTTATTAAACGATTATTGGAATGCGTTAAACTATTTAGCAGTTGGAGAATTGTACTTAATGGATAATCCTCTTTTAAAGAGACCATTAGAATTATCTGATGTTAAACCTACAGTTGTAGGACATTTTGGTACTGTTCCAGGACAAAATTTAATATTTACACATTTGAATAGAGAGATTAAGAAGAATAAATTAAATATGATTTATATTTCTGGACCTGGACATGGTGGAAACTCTCCTGTTGCAGCTTCTTATCTTGAAGGTAGTTATACAAAGATTTATCCAGGTATAACTCAAGATGAAATTGGTATGCAAAAATTAATGAAGAGATTTAGCTTTCCTGGTGGAATTTCAAGTCACGATGCGCCAGAAACTCCTGGATCAATTCATGAAGGCGGAGAACTAGGATATAGTTTAGCTCATGCTTTTGGTGCTGTTTTAGACTATCCTGATTTAATTGCTGCTTGTGTTGTTGGTGATGGTGAAGCTGAAACTGGTCCTCTTGCTACATCATGGCATTTAAATAAATTTTTAAATCCAGATTCAGATGGAATTGTTCTACCAATCTTACATTTAAATGGTTGGAAAATTAACAATCCAACTATTTTATCAAGAATGAGCAAAGAAGAAAGATCTAGTTTATTTACTGGATTAGGATATCATACATTTTATGTTTCAGATAGTGATCCTATGAAGTTACATAAAAAGTTGGCAGATGCAATGGATGCGGTTTTTGGGGAAATAAAGGCTATTAAAGAATATGCTAAAAAGAATAAAAACTTTAGACCTTTCTATCCAATGATCATTTTGGAAACTCCAAAAGGAATTACTGGCCCATCTGAAATTGTTGGAACTTATAAAGCTCATCAAATTCCATTTCAAGTTAAAGATACAGATTCTTTAAAGAGATTGGAAGATTGGCTAAGAAGTTATCATCCAGAGGATTTATTTGATAAAAAAGGACAATTAAGAGCGGATTTAAAAGCGTTAATTCCGGATGAAAAATATTTAATGGGATTAAATCCTGTAACTAATGGTGGATTATTACTAAAAGATTTAATTCTACCTAATTATATGGATTATTGCATAGAGTTTAGAAAACGTGGTTCAGTTGAAGCACAAGATATGATGGAATTAGGTAAATATCTTGCTGATGTATTTAAATTAAATGAAGAGAATAAGAACTTTAGATTATTTGGACCAGATGAAGCAGTGTCTAATAGATTAACTCATGTATTTGATGCAACAAAGAAAACATGGAATATGACTATTAGACCTAAAGATGAATTGTTAAGTCCAAACGGAAGAGTATTAGATTCAATTCTTTCTGAACACTTCTGTGAAGGCGCTTTAGAAGGTTATTTATTAACTGGTAGACACGGAATAATGCATTCATATGAGTCATTTATTCGTGTAATAGATTCAATGACTAGCCAACATGCAAAATGGTTAAAAATATCAAAAGAATTAGGATGGAGATTACCAATATCTTCTCTAAACTATATTTTAACAAGTCACGTATGGCAACAAGATCATAATGGATTTACACATCAAGATCCTGGATTTATGAATCATTTAATTACAAAGAAAGCTGATACTGTTAGAATTTATTTGCCAATAGATGCTAATACTTTGTTATCTACAGTTAATCATATGCTAGGAACAAAGAATTATATAAATGTTGCTATAGCAAGTAAGCATCCTAGATTCCAATGGTTAAATAAAGAAGAAGCTGATGAACATTGTACTAAAGGAATTGGAATGTTTAAATGGGCAAGTTCTTTTGAAGGAAAGAATCCAGATGTAATACTTGGCTGTGCCGGTGATACTCCAACTTTAGAAGTAATTGCGGCATCAAGTATCTTAAAGAGATTTATGCCAGATTTACATTTTAGAGTAGTTAACGTAATTGATTTATTTAAATTACAATCAAGTAATAAACATCCACATGGATTAGATGATGCTGATTATGATGCGTTATTTACAAAGAATAAACCTATAGTATTTAATTTCCATGGCTATCCATCATTAATTCATGAATTAACATATAATAGAAATAATGATAACCTACATGTTCGTGGATATAACGAAGAAGGATCAATTACAACACCATTTGATATGCGTGTTCAAAACCATATAGAT
>JAEEKZ010000027.1 GCA_016288635.1 Caryophanales bacterium | reverse complement strand
GAAATATTGTAGGAACAATTATACTTAATGCTAAGTTTTTCTTTTTACCTGCAGCATTTAAACGCAATTCTTCATATTTAGCTTTGCCTAGGTAATAACCCATCATAACTCCAAAGAAAGCATGACCAGGTACTGAAAGAACAGCTCTAATTATTCCAACCCATACACCACCACTAAAAACATAAATAATATTTTCAAAAGCAGCAAAACCTAATGATACAAAGGCACAATATAGAAGCATATCATATATTTCATCAAATTCTCTATGATTATATGATCCAAAGTAAGCCATAATCCATTTAGATATTTCTTCCATTAAGGCAATTCCAATAAACACTTTAACTAATAAAGGCCAAACAGAAGTATCAGTACTACTAAATAAACTTGCCTGTATATTTCCCCAAAGGCTTTCTAGAGCAATAGCTACAAAAGCAGCTCCAATACCTTCAAGAAACAATTTAACAATTAATCCTCCAGGTTCTTTATTTCTATCTTTGTTATAAATAAATATTGCAATTACTATAACGGGTAATAAAGAAATGAATAATAAAGTTCTCATAATATCACCATTTTAATAATATCGCACATTTCAAAAAAGGTATAGGTTAAACTTATATGTCTAGTAAAAAATATAAATGGTATTAACCATTTTAATATGATAAAATATGATACGGATGAAAGGCATAGTATGACAAAATTAAATTTAATCGTTATGGATAACGCTAGAGAATTAGGGGCTAGCATTGATGAACACCTAATGAAAAAAAGGGGAGCAAAATCAAGTTTTATTGTTCCAATTGAAATGGTAAGATTCTCTAATGCGGAGGGGAAAGTAGTACTAAACGGCACAGTAAGAGATAATGACGTTTACATAATTGGCGATGTTGGTAATTATGATCAAACATACATAACTCATAACAGAGTTCAGTACATGACCCCAGACGAGCATTTTCAAGATATCAAAAGAACAATAAGCGCTATGAGCGGTCACGCTAATAGAGTAACACTTATAGAACCTCTGCTATATGAAAGTAGACAAGACAAAAGAAAGGGAAAAGAATCTCTTGACTGTGCAATTGCACTTCAAGAGTTAGAACACTTAGGAGTAAGAAATTTAATAACTATTGATGCACACAATCCAAGCGTATGTAATGCTGTTCCTAGAATGGCATTCTCAAATATTTATCCAACAAGTAAAATACTCGAAAGTGTATATAAAAATGAAGGCGAAGAATTAGCTAATGCAACAGTTATTGCCCCAGATGAAGGCGCAATAGAAAGGGCAAAATTCTATTCTGAATTATTAGGGTGTGATTTAGGATTCTTCTATAAAAGAAGAGATTATTATAATGTAACTAATGGAAAAAACCTAATAAAAGAACATGCTTATTTAGGGCCTGATGTTGCTGGTAAAAATGTTATTGTAGTTGACGACATGATAGCTAGTGGCGGAAGCGTTTTAAAAGTAATTGAGGAATTAAAAAACAGAGGAGCAAGAAAAGTATTTGTTTGTGTAACGTTTGCCTTATTTACTGAAGGTATCGGCGAATTTAGTAGATGCTTTCAAGGGGGCTTGCTAAACGGCGTATATGTAACTAATGTTAGTTATGTCCCTCAAGAGATTAAAAATCAACCATGGTTCTACGATGTTGATTGCTCTGAACTACTTGCTGATATTATTAATAGATTAAATAGAGGAACAACTCTTGCTGGAGTAAATGAAAGCAAGGATGAAGTATATCAAAGATTTGTAAGAATGCGTAAAAAGAAGTGATATTTTAAAGAAAGTGAGCTATAATACTCGCTTGTGAGGTGAGTAATATGGCATATAGATACAGTTTGGGATTAAATGAAAAATATCAATTTGGAACAGAAATTGAATTTAAACATGTTCCCTTAATAGAATTATATGAAATGTATAGCCAAAGACACTTGCCTGTTGATTTCATAAAGACACACAAGATGCTTACTCCAAGCCCAACATATGATAGATGGATATTAGATATTGACGCAACTGTAACTGATTTAATCGATTCCAAACATGTAGGCGGAGAATTATCCAGCAAAATTATGCAAGATTATACAAGAAACTGGATAGAACTACAAAAAATATGCCAAGTTTTAAGAGAAGCTGATGCAAGAATTAATGAATGTTGTAGTAATCATATTACTGTTAATTTATCAGCAGTTGGAAATATAAATCGTTTCTTTGAATATTTAACTAGAATAATAGTGGTTTATGAAACAGAAATAGAAACTTTTTATCAAGGAGAATATCCTAGAGTTAGAGAAACTAGATGGGAATATGCCCGTGATATGGCTTCAAGACTCAGTAAAATAGTCCGTAGTATCGATTTTTCTTCTCCGACATTCATGGGCGAATTAATTCATGATCATAATTGTTTTATGTTTAGAGATGCTATAAGTTTATATAAGTTTCCAGGGCAACATCTAATGGAATTTAGATATCCAAATGGAACTATAAATGAAGAAGTAATACAAAATAATATAAACTTTACCATGAAACTAGTGGATGCAATAGCAAATGGCAAATTTGATCTTTCTACCTTAGATGGACAAATTGATAAATTTGATGTATCATCATGGATGAGAGTACAAGCAAATCCATATAAGTGGGGAGAACTAATAGAAATTATTTCTCAATCCATAGGGGATAAGGCTGCTTTCGATGAACAATTTCAAAGAGTAAGGAAGAGGTAGAATGAATAGTAGAATAAACACAATAATTATCGTTATATTGTTATCGGCAATAATGCTGATGTTATTTATATCGGTAGGAATGCTTAATAAAATACAAGTGGCAAGTTCTACAAATAATGAAATAGTTTTAAAAGCTGGGGAAGAAATAATTCTTGAAAAATATGAAAACTTAAGAATAAAGTTCGTATCTGCAAAACTAGAAAACGGATGTCCTGAAGGGGCACAATGTATACGCGCTGGAGATTGGGTATTTATAATTGCCTTAAATGGTGCCAAACTAAAAATGGATTTTATTAGTAATAAAAATATCGAATTAGAAAAATATACAATTGAATTATTAAGTCACAACAAAGATGACTCAATAACTTTAAAGATAAAACGCAAGGTATAACACCTTGTTTTTTTAGTGTTTTCCGCTATAAATTGCACTTATAGAAAACGGTATAAGCAAAACTTATCAAAATATAAAACATTATTATTTGACATTATAGATATAAAAGCGTATAAATATGTTAAAGAAGGCGATACATATGGATGGAATTAATCTAAATTCATTAAGAGTATTTCTTGAAGTCGCAAATTCAAACAGTTTTCTAGAAGCTGCAAATCGACTTTACATATCTCAACCTGCTGTCAGCCAGAACATCGCGAAACTTGAAAGTGACTTAGGAATACAATTATTCTACCGTGAAAATAGAGGTATATCATTAACACCGTCGGGAGAATTATTATATAAGTATTTAAGAGAAACCAAAAGCTTATTAAAATCATGTGAAAGAGCAATGGCTTCAATAAACGATATTGAAGAAGGTAAGCTTGTAATAGGAGTTCAATCACATATCGTCCGTGGATATCTAATGGATAAAATTGAACATTTCCGTCAGAACCATCCACGAGTCAAAATCAGTGTTGAAGATCATTCAACAAACTCGATGATTGCTAAACTTGAAAGTAGGAACATCGATTTCATTGTTGACTCATCACCTATAACTTCAATTTATAACAACATTACTATTGAACCAATTGAATCAATAGAAACTTGTTTTATAAAATCTACTCAAAATAAAGATAAGATTACATCTTTAAAAGATTTGGAAGGAAAAAGTTTAGTTCTTCCAGCTGAAAGAGGATCGTTAAGACAAAACTTAAATAAAACATTTGATGAATATGACATTAATGTTGTATCAAAACTGGAGTTTACTACTGAGGAACTTATAATTGAAGCAGTAAGACGTAACATAGGAATTGGCTATGTTGCTTCTAACTCGGTAGAATATCTAGAAGAAGCAAATGCTATTGAAATAATTGATCTTGATGAGAAATTACCAGAAATAGAGATTAATCTAGTTTGCATAGAAAATAACTTAAATAATGTTGCGAAGTTATTTATTGAGGAAGAGATCAAGAATGAAGAATAAGATATACGAATTTTATAGAAATTACTACGATCTAGATAATTTAAAAATTGGTATATCAAACAATGATATGATGTTTTTAATATATGATGATGAATTCAATTATTATATTAAAAACACCAGATTCTTATTAGAGAATCTAGGGGAAGACTCAATACTAACTATTTGTAATAAACTAAATACCAAATATCAATTAAATATACTGAATTATTATCCAGTCTGTCGTTGTAATAAAACAATAGTAATGGCATTTAGAACAAGTGTAGTGAAATCAAGTATCTTAAAGAAAGTTAGATATAGTGATTTAAAAGGTCACTTTAAAAAGATTGTTGGATATCATATCAACAATTTCAAACAACAATTTGATTCTAACAGTCTACAAACTGAAATTAAGATGTCACAAAAATATATTAATAGATATAAATTTCATGAGAATTATATAAAGAAATATATTTTAACTAAAAGAAAAAGAAAGAAGAGTGAGTTCGCTAAATTATTAAATCAATTAATTCCTAAGGGGAAATCAATTATAGATATTTCTTGTGGAGACAATGACGATATCTTCGATATGGCAATAGAGAAGAATTATGATGTTATCGTTGGAAACGATATAGGAATTAATTACCTAAAAACACATAGCGAGAAAAATGTAATATTTACTAATGATAATATTATTAAGAGTAACATGAAAACTGATGCCTTTGATGTATCAGTTTGTAAGAACACATTGCATCATATGAATAGTAAAGAAAAGATGATCAAAATCTTACAATTCATGGATAAGATCTCTAAACAAATAGTCATTATTGAAATCTGCAATCCTCAAAAAACTGGAGGGTTACCTAAATTTCTAAATAAGTATTTATATACCAAATTTTTAAAAGATTCTGGTCATTGTTATATCGATTGGGGGGAATTTAAGGAACTT
The DNA here is from genome assembly GCA_016288635.1 of Caryophanales bacterium. GTDB lineage: Bacteria > Bacillota_I > Bacilli_A > RF39 > UBA660 > JAEEKZ01. The sequence goes on along the minus strand of JAEEKZ010000027.1, from coordinate 58,377 downwards.
ATAGAAGGTACCTTAACAAATCATAGAATAACATATTCTAATTTTGAAAATATATTGGGAAACTTTATGGTTGCCAAGATTGAGAGGGTATAATTATGAATAATAAAGTAGAAACTGAATTAAAATATTATTGCATGGAACCCGAGATGCTAATTCAAATGGCTAGCAAAATGGGCTTTAAGAAAGTTAAATCAAAAACTGAAGCAGATGAATATTTCACTGATATCAATAGTGAGTTCATCAAAAACCGAACATGTCTCAGGATAAGAAAAACCGGTAATGACATGGAAATAACCTTCAAAGGAAAATCCAATAGTTTCTTTGGAGTGTATTGTAAAGAAGAAAACAATATAGATGCTGACATAACAGAATATGATAAATACGTAAAACTATTTACCTCCTTAGGCTATTACAGTTATGTTAAATTTGAAAAACAAAGAGAAGTATATACAAGAACAACAGATGAATATGAATATAATATTATGATAGACACACTTCCAGAGATTGGAGGATTCGTTGAATTTGAAATAATGTCCTTGATTGAAAATTCTACCAGGAATGTTTTGATAAGAATGTTAAACAAATTTGTTGCCGAATTCTCCGAATTAAATCTAAAAGAAGCTACAGAACCATATAGAGATATCGTTGCAAATTATATTTATAATCAACATATTCAAAAAGAATTACATGATGTATATATTAATGTAGATAATACTCTTGCGGCTTATGAAAAAAGATTCTTTAAAGAGTATAAAGATCAAATCATTAAAAAAACTGGTACTAATATTCGCTGGGGAATATATAAGATGAATAAATCAGTTGAAGTAAAAATTTCTTCCTTGATTGAGGAATATATAGAAAACCTAATATTTGATAGTAAAGAATTGATTACTTGTGCTGATTTGTTAAATAAACTACCATGTAAGATACATGTTATAACTAGAGTGAATCAAGTATTCTTAGAAAAACTACGCGATAAGTTAGGAATCAAGATAGATGATGTAATATATGTAGATGAATCTAATCGCACTAAGTCAACTAAGAACATTAAAACAGAAAACTCAGCAGTGCTTACCGGCATGAGCCTAAAGGATATTAATAGTGCTTTGTTAATAATGATTAATAAGACTATAGAACAAAATGGAAATTAAAAAATTTCCATTTTTTTATACCCACTAAATAGTAATTTGTGATATACTCAATATGTATAATAAAAAGAGAAACTAGTGAGGTAACTAATATGTTAAAAGATCTATTAACAGAGCAAGAATTTATTAAATTGGTTATTGATATATATAATGGTATGTGCGAAACATGTCTTAAAAAAGATGTTGATCCTATAAGCCCAATTAGAAACTATTATAAAAGTGGAGATAAAGCTTATATAACCACTAAATTGGGATTAAGAAATAGGGTAGAAAATTCTAATTTTAGAGATATTTTAAAAGTAAGATATACTGATGATAATGTAGATAGAGGAATATCTGAAATCTTATTGGGATCAATTAAAAAGCAAGTATTATTATTCTTAAGTGAATCCCTTGCTATAAATGGAAATGATCCATATAAAGCTATTAATGATTTGGATAGATATTTAGCTATAAATAATATGCCATCAAGATTTAAAAATGATGCAAAAAAAGAAATATTAGAATCTCATTTAAGAGAAATATTTAATGATTACTTACAAAGCCATCATGAAACAGTAATCGAATATATGGAAAAGAATATGAGTTTTGGAGGAACAAAACTTACTAATGCTGAAAGACCTATCAAAGAAGAAATTGAGGAACTATCTTTTGAAGAACCAGATCTAATTAACGCAAAAACAGACTTTGAAAGAGAAATAAACCAAATAATTAAGGAATGTGATAATTTAATTGATTATCGTAAAAAATCAGATAGAACTATCAGCAAAGAAGAATATAGTATGGTATTAGATAAACTAGTTAAACTAGCTAATAACACTGATATGGTATTATTATCAGATGAAAAACTAGATACTGTTGGTGATGCTTTAGATGAAAGAATTAACTTTATATCTGCGATGGTTAAGAAAGAAAGTCCTGTTAGGGAAGAATTAAAGAAATTAATTAATGTAACATTTAAGGAATGTGATAAATTAATTGGTTATAAAGAACCAGGCAAATCAAATCCATCAAAAGATTCCCTTGAACTTGCAAGAACTAAACTAAAGATTTTAAGAGAAAATATTGGTCATCAATTATCTAAATCACCAGATTTTGAAATAATTCAAAGAGAAATATTTGATAGATTAGTTTATATAGATAGTATTATTGATTAAAAATGGATTATATCCATTTTTTCTTTGTCTATAAATGTATATTATATATAACATATATTGACTACAATCTTATTAAATATGATAATATATAATTGAATAATAAAGAGGATGAAATGTATGAGCTATGATTTGCTTTTCGTACAATTTGTGGGATTTCTAGCTTGGATAATACTAGTACTTAGTTATTATCAAAAAGATACCAATAAGATATTAGAATTTCATATCGCGGCAACAGTATTATATTGTTTCCACTTTGTCTTTTTAGGGGCGTTTAACGCCGTTATGGTATGCATATTAGAAATAGTGATTAATTATTTATATTATAAAACAGATGCTGATTTATGGATTTTTCTTGGATCTATTCCATTCTTCTTGCTGGGCTGTTTTTTAACCTTTAAAAGTTGGGTAGATATTCTTCCTACTGCAGCATCTATAATTGACGGCTTTGCTCTTATAAATAAGAGAAAAATAGTTTTAATAGGAACTATTATTGCATATGCTTTCTGGGTATATTATGACTACCGAGTAGGATCTTGGTCAGGAGTAATTACAGATAGTATTTTAATTCTATCTAACTTAGGTATTTTAGTATTCCATTACAACATCTTTGATAGAAATATTGATGAACCAGTTATCTTAAAAACTGATTCAGTATTTATAAAAAAATAGTGTATAATAACAACTGAAAGGAAGTTACTATTATGAACTTTGATAAAGAAATGTATAACATAATTAATAACCTAGATGGTACACCAAGATTGTTATTACACAGTTGTTGTGCTCCATGTTCATCTATTTGCTTATCAATACTAAGTAATTATTTTCATGTAACTGTTTTTTACTATAATCCTAATATGGATACTAAAGAAGAATATGAAAAAAGAAAGAGTGAACAAAAAAGATTCATAAATGAGTATCCTGCAAAATATAAAATAGATTTTCTAGATTGTGATTATGATAACGATACTTTCTTAAATAGAGTAAAAGGATTAGAAAGTGAACCAGAACGAGGAGCAAGGTGTCCAGTTTGTTTTCGCTTAAGATTAGAGAAAACAGCAATTAAAGCTAAAGAACTAAATTATGATTATTTTGCTACAACATTAACTTTGAGCCCTTTAAAAAATACTAAGCAAATTAATGAAATAGGGCTAGTTGTTGGAAAAGAAATTGGTATTCCATATTTAGTTAGTGACTTCAAGAAAAATGATGGTTATAAGAAGAGTATAGAGTTTAGTAAGGAGTATAATTTATATCGTCAAAATTATTGTGGATGTAAATTTAGTAAAGATGTAAAAGAATCATAAAACGATTCTTTTTTAGTTAGAATAAAAGTAAATGTGTTTACACACTAATCAATTTTTATGATTGAGTAATAATAACCTCATGATATACTATAATTAGATAAAATATTAATATCATATAAGGAGATGTTATTAATGAAAAAAGTTGTTTTAAAGATTATGCTAGGAACCATTATATTAGAAGCTATTTTAGCATGTCTATTCATACTAATTGGTAAGTTTGGTGATATTGGATGGAAATCTATGGGATCAGTTGCCATTATATTTATATGTGCGATTCCTTGCTTATTCTATTCATTAATTTATGAAGAGAAAAAGTATAGGAAGTTAACTATGATTGGTGCATCCGCGGTTGGTATTATTGCATTACTAGACATATTGATGGTATGGGGAATAATTACTTCTGGAGAATTTTTAGGGAAGTTTTCTCAAACTTTAAATATTATTATATGGTCGCTTGCATTTATGTCATGGGTTTTATCATTTTTATCCCCAAATCAATTATTAAATAGATTTAAAAAAATTAGTGTAGCACTAATTACAATATTAGGATTTTTAACAATAATCATTAATTGGACAGGTTACTTTGAGGGATTTATAACAAGACTATATTATATTTTGATAATCTTAACTGTTGCCTCATTAATTAGTGTGTTAATTATAACTAAAATTTATAAAAAAGAAATTACAAGAGTGGGTCAAAGCATAGCTAACAATAATGGTAATGAACCATTCGAAATGAAAATTGAAAATGTTCAAGAGATAGATTCACGGGGCGTTAATAATGTACAAAATATGAATCAGCAAAATGCATTAAATCCTAATGAAAATAATCCATCAAATAACAACAATAATATTTAAAAAACTTTAAACATCCTATAAAAATTTATAGGGTGTATTTTTATGCATTTTAAACAGTTATTTACACATAAAAACACTCTAAAAAAACGCTGAGTGTAAAGCGTTTACACTCATGAAAAGTAAAATTAATGTATAAATAATCTTTTTACTTTACAAGGAAAAATTCGACCCTTATAATAGAGAGTAAATTTGTTTTTGGAGGGAAGATTTTATGCAAGAAATCTCGGTGATTATATTGAAAAATTTAGTCATTTTGCCCAACCAAGAAATTAAAGTTGAATTAAAAAGTGAAATAAGTCAAAAGATAATAAAAGATGCTTGTAAAACAGATAATTCACTAGTTCTTGTAGTGGCACCTATCGGGGAAACAACGGATTTGCCCAAGATTGGTGTTGTTGCCGCTATAAAAAGCAAAATTGAACTTCCAAATAAGAGCTTAAGAGTAAATTTAAAAGGACTTCAAAGAGTCGTTGTTAATAAATATTTCAATAAGGGAAATGAAGAAGCATTAAGCGCTATTATTAGCGAATGTAGACTTCCAAAATTTAATGAATTAGAAGTAATTGCTATTAGAAGAAAATTACTAGAAACTTTAAAAAATTACATTGATTCTTCTCCAGAAATATCTAACTCAATTTTAGTTGGAGCACAAACTGCAACAAGTCTTGAAGTGTTAACTGATATGATAACTTCATTCTTGCCATTTGACACTCCTAAAAAGTTAGAATACATGCAAAATATTAACGCTATGAATAGAGCTAATTCGTTATTAAAAGATATTAATTCTGAATTAGAAATAATTAAACTAGAAGAAAAAATAAATGAAAGAGTAAGCATTAATATTGAGGACAATCAAAAAGAATTTTTACTTAGGGAAAAATTAAAAGAAATAAGAAATGAGCTTGGCGATAAAAGTGTTAGAGAAGAAGACTGTGAGAAATTTAGAGCAACTCTAGAAAAACTAGATCTTCCAGAAAAAACTAAAGAAAAATTAGCTAATGAAATCACTAAGCTAGAAGGTATATCAGATGCTTCTCCTGAAGGTAGCGTAGTAAGAAATTATCTTGATTTAGTACTAAATTTACCATGGAGTGAGTCATCCGAAGAAAATACTGATTTAAAGGAATTAAAAAAGAGCCTGGATAAAACTCACTATGGCTTAGATGAAATAAAGGAAAGAGTATTAGAATATGTTGGTATTAAGAAAATTAATGCTAAAGCTGCTAATCCTATCATTTGCTTAGTGGGTCCTCCTGGAGTAGGAAAGACCTCTATTGCAACATCAATTGCTAAGAGTCTAAATCGTGAATTTATCAAGATTAGTGTTGGTGGCTTAAATGATTCAACAGAACTAACAGGTTCAAGAAGAACATATCTAGGAGCTAGTCCCGGAAAAATAATTCAAAGTATAAAAAAATGTGGCGTTAATAACCCCGTAATTCTAATTGATGAAGTTGATAAGATGGTTAAGGATTACAAAGGAGATCCTGCTGCAACATTACTTGAGATATTAGATCCAGTTCAAAATAAAGCGTTCGTGGATAATTATGTTGAAGAACCATTTGATTTATCAAATGTATTCTTCATTCTAACTGCTAATATTGAATCAGATATTCCAATTACTTTATTAGATAGATTAGAAATAATTAACTTAAATAGTTACACAGGATACGAGAAAGTAAACATTGCAAAGAAATATTTACTACCAAATATCTATCGCGAATATGGTATAAAGAAGATTGATTTAACAGATAAACAAATTGAAACCATTATTACAAATTACACTTATGAATCAGGTGTAAGAGATTTAGATAGAGTATTAAGAAAAGTAATTAGAAAAGTAATACTAGACGATATTAAAGAAATAGATATTAAAGAGATTCTTGGAGAAGAAAAATATGAAACAGCTAAACTTGAACAAAACCCATATCCAGGGGTATCTAATGCGTTAGCTTATACACCAATGGGTGGTATTGTTACTAAAGTTGAAACCGTTAAATTACCAGGATCTGGTAAGATAACTATTACAGGTATGCCAGGAAAATCCCTTGAAGAATCTGTAAGTGTTGCTTTAGACTTCTTAAAAACAAATTATAGTATTAATTTAAATAATCAAGATATCCACATTCACTTTCTTGATGCAACAACCCCTAAAGATGGTCCTAGTGCAGGAGCAGCTATAGCAATAGCTATAATGAGTTTATATTTGGATAAACCAATTCCTGCAAGTGTTGCCTTCACTGGAGAAATAAGCCTTAAGGGAAACATCTTAAAAGTTGGTGGAGTAAAAGAAAAAATAATTGGTGCAATCAATACTGGAGTAACAACAATTTACATTCCTAAAGACAATGAAACAGATATTCAAAGTATTCCTAAGAAAATGCTTAAGAATATTAATGTTATTGGGGTAAAAGATTACAGTGAAATCTATAAAGAAGTATTTAGATAATTATTAAACTGATGAGTAAATCATCAGTTTTATTTTTAATAAAATTATGATATTCTAATAATAGGTGGTAAATATGGTAGAAAGCATAGAATTAAATCTAAATATTAATAATAAAGAAGAAAAAGTTGTAATAGATGGAAAAGCATTAACTATTACTTCCAGCAATGGAATAACCAAGCACATCAGTAGAGGTGTTATTCTAAAACTATTAAGTTTTATCAAAAGTTGGAAAGATAGTTATGATGATGAAGAAAAGAAAAATAATGATACTGCTCTTATGGTATTTAACTATGGTAGTGTAATTAAAACCTATGATTATAAGGGAGCTTTTCCTAAAAATTTCCATGCATTTGTATCATTCATTGATGCAATTAGATAAGGAGTAAAAATGAAAGTATTAGTTACAGGTGGGACGGGTTATATAGGCAGCCACACAGTTGTAGAATTACTTGATGCAGGTTATGAAGTTGTAGTAATTGATAATCTAAGCAATTCTAAAGAAGAAGTAATCGATAAGATTGAAGAAATAACGGGCAAAAGAGTTCCTTTTTATAAAGGCGATGTCCAAGATAGAGAATTATTAAAATCCATTTTTGAGAAAGAAAACATTGAAGGAGTAATCCATTTTGCAGGCCTAAAAGCAGTGGGTGAATCAGTACAAAAACCAATTCTTTACTACAGCAACAACTTAAATTCAACACTAGTATTACTTGATGTAATGAGTGAATATAATTGTAAAAAAATAGTGTTTTCATCAAGTGCTACAGTATATGGTGATCCAGAAGAATTACCACTTAAAGAAACTAGTAAAGTAGGTGGAACAACTAATCCATATGGAACAACTAAATTAATGATTGAAAGAATCTTAAACGATTTATATATATCTGATAATTCATGGAGTATAACCATACTTCGTTACTTTAATCCGATTGGAGCTCATAAGTCAGGATTACTTGGAGAAAACCCAAATGGTATACCAAACAACCTAATGCCATATATTATTAAAGTAGCAACAAATGAATTACCAATTTTAAGCGTTTTTGGCGACGATTATGAGACAAAAGACGGAACAGGTGTAAGAGATTACATTCACGTTGTAGACCTTGCTAAAGGTCATATAAAGGCTATTGAAAAGACTAATAAATCAAATGGTGTAAATGTTTATAATTTAGGTACAGGACATGGTTATAGCGTTCTAGAGATAATTAAGACATTTGAAGAAGTAAATGGTATTAAAGTTAACTATAAGATTGTTGATAGAAGACCGGGAGATATTGCTTCTTGTTATGCAGATCCAACAAAAGCTAAAGAAGAATTAAACTGGATTGCTGAAAAAGAAATAGATGAAATGTGCAAAGACAGTTACAACTTTATAAAAAAGAATAAATAGGAGTGAGTGATACTATGAATGATAAAAGTAATGAAATAAATAAAACATTAAGAATCATAATAATGGTTTTATTATTTGTTGCAGGAACTCTAATTGGTTATATAGCCGCAAAAGAAAAACTATTTGAAACAAATAATAATGAGATAAATAAAGAACCAGAAATAATGGGAGAAAGTGAAATAACTGACAATAAAATAAGAACAAAATTAAATAATAAATTAAGATTATTAAACTATGATTATAGCGTTTATGGGAATGTCAATAAAGAAGATATTGAAGATGAAACAAAACTATACATGGTCCTATCTTATCTAGAAGATAATGGTGATTTTATTGAAATATCTTCTGACAAAATCGCCGATCAATTAACGGAAGATTATATATTAATTGGTGAAGAAGGTAATTATGATAGATACGATGTAAATAGTGATGGAAATTATTATTACATAAACCACAGCACAGTCAAAGAAGAATATAAAAATATATTTGGAGAAGACTTGAGTGTATTAAAAGCAGCTGAATACAGTTATGAACCAAATGTTGATGCCTTTTTTGCGGCACCCGTTTGGAGAGGAAACTGTGATCAACATTTATATAGCAGTATAACTAAATACTCTGAAGACAAAGAATATGCCTATATTTACTTAATTGCAGGATTTGCAAATGAGTGTGTTGGCGGAGTATATAAAACTCCAGAAGAAATAAATAATTGTGAATATGATGAAGATGGTAATTCAAAGTGTAACATTCTTTCCGAACAAGAAACATTTGATTTTGATGATGGAATTATAGCAAAAGAAGACATTATAAAGAATCATGCCGATGAATTAAATAAGTATCGTTTTGTTTTCAAAAAAAATGGAGACAATTTTATATTTGAAAAAGTTGAAGTAATCTAGTTGAGCATTCTCAACTTTTTTCTTTGCTTAAATTTGACAAGATAAATATAATTTTATTATAATTATTATGCCGAAAGGAAAATAATATGGAAAGTTTTTATGATATTACAGAAAAAAGTGAAAGTACTGTTTTTGAACAAGAATTAATACCTACAATGCAATATGGTGTTAGACAGGAAAACAGAAATCCAGATAGAATACAAAAGCCAAAATTTATTGTTATACATGAAGTATCATTATGTCCGGATAACCAAGGCTTTATGATGACTTATGAAGAATTTATAAATTTTTGGAAGCAAATAAATGCAGTAAGAGGAAGATTTACTAAGCTAAATCTAGAAAAATTAGATTTTGATGACGGTATGGTTATGCAAATACCAAAAAGCCCATCATCATATGATTTGGAGTACTATCACCAAAAAATAGTAAATGACGGAATAAATGGAACAGGAGCAGCTAGGAAAGTTGGATATCATTATCTAGTAACAGATGATAGAGTTGTTCAATTTATCCCTGACAATGAAGTTGCACTTCATACAGGAAGTGAATTCAATTATCATAGTATTGGTGTAGAAAGAATTATATGCGAAGGAACAAGCTATCCAGACGCTTTACATAATCAAGCTAAATTAATAGCAACTCTAATGGTTAAATATGATATACCAATTGAAAGAGTAATATGCCATGCTGATGCAAGAGTAATAACTGGTAGGGATGTTAAATATTGTCCAGGTAGATTAATAAGTGGCTATTACGGTGGTTTAGAAAGATTCTTCCAAGAGATTGAATTATGTATTAAAAACAACGATTTATTCGCAGAAGTAATCTATGATGGTCGTTTAGTTCCTGATGATAAACAAATTATTCTATATCAAGAAGGCGAAGGAAGAGGAAGATAATTAATATCTTCTTTTTTAATGCGTAAAGAGAGTGTCCTCTAACTTGTATTTTAAAATGAACAAGTCTATAATTAAAATACAGGAGAAGACAATGAAAATAATAATTACCTATCCAGACAAAAAAAATCCAGAAACTATGTTTCAACAACTAATAGATGTTTACGATATAAAACTATCTAGTTCAACAGATAAGTTTCTTTTGTTGTACACATATATAGATAAATCTGGTGAAGAAAAAGAATCATGGACCCCAATGGAATATGATCCTAAAACAAAGGAATATTATAATCAGCCTCGTTTGTTTAGCGAATATCCTCAATATTTGCCTCAAACACTTCCTCAAGAAGAAAAAGATAGAATAATGGATAAACTATCAAGACAAGGGATTATAGAACGAGCAGAAACTCCAAATACGCCTTCATTATTACCAATTTATTTTTCTGAAAAAGGAACTCTATACCTTAGAAAGAAAGATATTGAAAAAATAGATTGGCGTCCACTTTCATATGAAACAGCTGATTTTGGATATTGTGAATTATTAGGTTATGAATTAGCAACATTAAAAAGAAAATATCATATAAAAACTATATTTTTACCATTAACATCTAAAGAACAAAAAAAGACTGCTGAGGAAGATAGCAAAGCAAAAAGAAAGAATGAAATAATTATTACATTATTTCCACAAAGCGAAATGTATCCTCTAGGAGTTTTCTATGATGTTGAAGGGTATGGTGACCCAACACCGTATTCTACGCTACCACAAGATCAAAAAGAAATAATAAGAACAGCTACAGGAAAAAAAGATCCATTCCTAGTTGGTGCAACAAAGGAAGAATTTACTCCTGAAGTATTCATGGAATATTTGAAAACATTTGATAAAATTAAAGGTAAATTAGATACAGATGTTACATTAGTATGCGGTAATACTAAAAGAAATTATGCTGGATCAGATGTACAAAAAATGTATGCTGTTTCGGAAATCTTAAATGCATACTATATAGGTACCGAAACAAAAGAAGCATATAGATAGACAATAAAAAAAGCACTTTATAGTGCTTTTTATTATTTACTAAAATTATATACTGTTCCAACAAACCATACTTCATTGTTACTTGAATCTTTAATAATGTACATAAATGGTTTGTCAATTCTTACTGTATCAACATTTTGTTCAAGTGGCATTGAAGCATTCTTATCCATCATAAATGCTGTTGCAGCAGCAGCTTTTAATCCTTCAAGTGATACTTCAATCTTTGCTTTATGAATTGCTTTTGAAACATGTACTCCTTCAACAGCATCTGTCATTTCAGAGAAGTCAGCCTTTTCGCTATCAAATGCATCTTTAATACCTAATTCTATTAATTCTTCTTGGAATTTAATACTATAATCATATTCAAACTTAGGAATATATACATTTAATTCATCATAACCATTTTCAGAAATTGTTAATAATTTACTATTAACTTCTTCAAATTTAGCACTATCAAAACCACTTATAAAACTATCTAACTTTTCATCAGGCATTAACACTAATAAATCTAACTTAGTATCACCATATTGTTCTAATCCAATATCAATTCCAGTTAATCCAACTTCTTTAAAGTATTTATAATCTGTTCCTGAATAGAAATTACCATATAAGAAAGTGGTTGGTATTCTATCTCCATTTTCTAAAGTAAACATTTGATTAGGCAATTCTTTTTCAAATCTATATTCCCATTCCATATCAATAGCTAGAGCATTAACAATAGCCATAACTGTATCAGGAGTAATATCAGTATCTTTAACTACATTTTTTAATAATCCAAATGTTTTACTACTAATCCATGAATTAAGATTTGCAGCATTTCTAAATTCATCATATTTGATTTCAGCGCCATAGTTATTTTGTAAGTTATTAATATATTCGTCTTTTACAAAATTATAATCATTTCTAATAAATAAACCATTAGCTAAAGATAAGTGATTTTCTATATCAGCATACTTAGTCAAAGTAGCATTATTTAAAGCTTTATCTATTTGTGCTTTTGTTTCTCCACTGGCTCCTTCGCTTAACATACTTAAAGCATATTTAATTGAAAGTGGGCTATATATCATATTAGTTTTAAAATTCTCTTTTTGTAAGAAATACCAATTTAAATCTTCAGTACTTGCAGCAGTACTACATTTACATGGCTCACACTTAGGTATTGGATCAATATTACCTGTTTTATTTTGCCTTTGCCATACATTAACCCCTAATAAAATACCAATAATAACTCCAATAATTACCCCTATAAAGGCAACTACAAAGAGTTTATTGTCTTCTTTTTCCATACGTTATCACACTCCATAAAAATTATAGCATATGCAAAAACCCAATTCAATTCCAATTGAATACTCCTAGATAATATGATAAACTTTAATTAATAATAAGGTGATAAAATGAACAACAAAATTGAAGATCTTGAAGATTTATCAACTACATCAAATAATTCTAGTGATGAAATAGATGAACTAGTTTTTGATGAAGAAGAATCACTAAATAATACTGATGTCGAGGATTTAGATTCATTTGCAAAAGAAGAGGGAATGCCTCAAAGAGTAAGTAATAATATTCGCTTTGAAGATATGGGTAAAGTTAACTCTGATAAAATAAAAGGTTTTAATAGAGACAAAAAAAATAAAAAGTTTAATAATCCAGAAAATAAAAAAGTTAAATTTAATAAGAAGATATTATTAGTTATACCTGTGATAGTTGTAATTGCTATCGCGGGCCTTTGGATTAGTAAACCTCAAAACTTTGAAGAAGTAAAAAAAGGCGTTTCGAATTTTTTTGAAAAGATATCTACAATAGTAACTAGAGCAACTAAAAATGTTAATCTAATAGAATATGATAGCAAAACATCTATAAAGTACTTTATCCCTAAAGGATTTACTTTATCAAGTGATGAAGCAATTGAAACATTTACTAATTCTAAAAATGATAAGTTAGAAATCTTTATTCAAGATGAAATTCCATACAATATTATTAAGTCAGATTCAAAAAGCGCGCTTAAGCAAATGAAGCTAGTTGGCTTCGAAGTTAAAAATGAAGAATCAGCAAAAATAAATGAGAAAGATTATTTAATTTTAGACGTACTAGATCCAACTGGTGAAAGAACATTAAACTTCTATGGAGAATTAGAAAGTCAAAAAACTCTAAATATTAAATTCTATACTAAGAATAATGAAGACTATTCTCCAGAAGTAAAGAAAATGTTTGAGAGAATAGTAAGGAGTTATAAATAATGAATAATAATATTCCTAATAATGAACAAGTTAATGCTTATAAATGTATTAGATGTGGTAACGAAGTTGCACCACACGATGTATTCTGTTGCAAATGTGGTTGTATAACTACATATGGCAATTCATACGTTACTTGGGATAACAACAAACAAATAATTGATAATGGTAGAATTATTAAAAAGAAAAAAAGATTGTTTGCTCAATCTGTTTTATGTGCTTTAATGGTTATTGCTTTTGTAGCTATATGTTTTGCAAAACATCTTGAATTCTATTACCCAATCTTTAAATTTGAGAAAATTGCTTTAGAAAAAATAAATGGATACAAATCTGTCTTAACTGAAAATGATCGTACTTATTATGGTAAAAAAGTTGAGAGTGTTGAAGAGGCAAAAGAACTTATCGCGGAGGATTATTATACTCAAGAATTAAAATGTAAGTATACACCAGATAAAGATAGTCTAGAAGAAGAAATAGAGAAGAAATATGATATTGCTGCTGTGCATTTGTGTGATATATCAGATGAAACAGTTAAGAAAATGGAAACAGTATTAGATAGAATGTATACTTTATTTCCATCAATTAAAGGTTATTTAACTAATATAAGTGTAGATAATCTAAGTAGAGATTATGATGGGGTTGCAACCTTTGTAGCATACTACCCATTTGTAAATGATACACTAAGTATTAATAATTTTAATAAAGTATATAAAACAGAAATATTATTAAATAGTAAATATTTCTTAAATGATTCATTACTTAAAAAAGATACACCAACTAAATACGTTGGTGGGGGAACAAACCTAGATAGTCTAGCTCATTATTTAGGTAAATATGTTGCTTTTACTGCCGTAATTAAAAAGCATCAAGCAGCCGAATTCATTTTAGAAACTTCTAAGAATACCGAAAGAATTGAGCAAACTATTAAAGATTATCAAAATGATGAATTATATCAAGAAATAGTTAAGAAATCATTCTTAGAATATCAATCTCAAACTGAAGAAGAAGTAACATTTGAAAAATTCTTAGATAGTATTTCTAAAAAAGCTGGGGAAAAGATAGATGATCATATAAGTAGAGAAACAATTATCGCAGAAGCAATTTATGATTATTACTTACATAATGATAAAGCGGCAAAAGCCAGTTTAATAATTGTAAATACACTTAAGGAATATTTATAAGGTGAGTTTATGGCAAAGTGCAAAAATTGTAAAGGTGAAATAACAGGAACAGATATTTACTGTACAAGATGCGGTGAAAAGATAGAATCAACGATTTATTATCTTTCCCAAAATATCTTCCAAGTTATATTAATAATCATTGAAATATCTCTAGTAAGTTTAATAGTACTTGCTATTATGTCATAAAAAAAATAAGAAGTTAATTCTTATTTTTTTAATTCTTAATTTCCATAATAACTGGTAATATAATTGGTCTTCTACCAGTTAATTGATTAATAAATGGTAATGTTTCTAGGATTATTTGATTCTTTAAATCAACATAATTATATACCGATTTAGTTAAATAATTTGTTACTACATCACTAATCTTAGTTTCAATCTTTTGCATTAATTCCTGATTTTCATTTACAAGAACAAATCCTCTTGCAGTTACATTAGGTTTAAGTAATAATTTTCTTTCTTTTGTATTGATATTTAGTATTGCAATTAATATTCCATCTTGACTCATTAATTTACGATCTTTAATAACTGCAGACCCTACATCACCAATTCTAGAACCATCTACATAAACGTCTCCAGCAGTAACCGTACCGCCACGTCTTACTTCGCCATTAAGTAGTTCAACAACATCGCCATTCTTACAAATGAATATATTTTCTTCAGGTATACCACATTCCATACCTGTTTCAGCATGTGCTTTTAACATTCTATATTCACCATGCATTGGCATAAAATACTTCGGATTAACTAGTCTTAACATTAATTTTTGTTCATCTTGTTTAGCGTGTCCTGAAGTATGTATATCAGCAAGTTCAGCATTAGTATATACTCTAACACCTTTTAAACATAACATATTAATAATTCTATTAATACTAGCAGCATTTCCTGGAATAGGGTTACTTGAGAAGATAACTAAGTCATCAGGAAGTAATGATATTTGTTTATGTTGTCCGTTAGCAATTCTCGATAATGCTGCAAGAGGTTCCCCTTGAGATCCTGTACATAAAATACATAACTCATTCTTTTTTAATGATTTAGCATCTTTAGCATCTATAAAAGTATCATTAGCTTCAATTAAACCATGATTAATAGCAAGTTCAATATTAGTTTCCATACTTCTACCAAAAACAACAATTTTTCTATTATATTTTCTACAAGTCTCAACAATGTGTTTTAATCTATAAATGTTAGATGCAAATGTTGCAATAATAATTCTTCCTGGATGGCCATTGATAATATCATTTAAGGCATCATCTACTTTAGATTCTGACTTAGAAAATCCTGGTGATAGGGCATTTGTAGAATCACTAAGTAATAAAGTAACTCCATTAGCACCAAACTCAGCCATTTTATGTAAATCCGCAATAGGGCCAATTGGTGTTAAGTCAAATTTAAAGTCTCCAGTTTCAAATATAACTCCATTTGGAGTAGTAATTGCAAATGCATATGAATCTGGAATAGAGTGAGTAGTATTAATTACTTCAACTTTAAAATATTTAGATTTAAATACTGTATCATTATCAATTATCTCTATATTCTTATAACCAATATTTCTTTCTTCTAGCTTTTTATTAATTAAATCAGCTGCAATTCTTGGGGCATATATAACGGGTATATCTACTGCATTAAGTAAAAATGGTATACCACCAATATGATCTTCATGACCATGAGTAATAAATAAACCAATAATCTTATTTTGATTTTCTTTCAAATATGTATAGTCTTGAATAACATAATCAACACCTAACAGTTCATCTTCAGGGAACATAATTCCAGCATCAATTATTAATAACTCATCATCATGAGTTATCACATACATATTTTTACCAACTTCACCTAGGCCACCCAAAGCAGCAATAGACGTAACTTTTCTATCTGTATTCATAATTTTCCTTCTTTCTAAAATAAAAGTTCAAAACCTAGACCAATTATACAATATTAATAAAAAAAAGTCCACTGGTACTTTATTGATTTACTTTCAAAAATATAATATACTTATATGGTAATAATAGAGTACATAGGAGTGACTTATATGGAATACTACAGCAAAGATATTAAAGATATATATAAGGATTTTGAAACTAGTGAAAATGGCTTAAAAACAAGTCAAATATCTAGTTTGAGAGAAAAATATGGTAGGAATGAATTACCTGCTAAGAAGAAAGAAAGTATTATTGGTTTATTCTTTTCTCAGTTTAAAAATCCAATTGAAATAATACTTGTTGTAACAGTTATTCTTTCATTCTTGGTTGGGGAAACTATTGATGCTATAGCTTTAATATTTATTATCGCTGTAGATGTTCTTATGGGTACATATGAGGAATGGAAAGCTCTAAAAGATGCTAGTAGTTTAATTAATATGATTAAAGTAAATGCTAGAGTAATAAGAGATGGAGAAGAAAAAGTAATAGATTCAAGTGAACTTGTTCCAGGCGATGTAATTGCTCTAGAAAGTGGCGATAGAATAAGTGCTGATTGTCGTATTATTGAGTGTTATAACTTCCAGGTTGATGAATCTAGTTTAACTGGTGAAAGTGTTCTTATTGTTAAAACTAATGAAACTCTTGGCGATGATGTTGTTCTATCAGATAGAAAAAATATGGTATTTGCGGGAACAAGTGTAGCAACAGGTAGAGCTAGAGCGGTAGTATTACTTACAGCAACTAATACGGAAATTGGTAAAATTGCAAAAAGCGTTACGGAAACCGAAGAAGAAAAGTCTCCATTAACAATTAGAATTGAGAAATTTTCAAAACAAATTACCGGTATTATAATTGTAATTGCTATAATTACATATTTCGTACTTGCACGTGCGGGTTATGATAACAAGAGTATTTTCTTAAGTGTTATAGCTCTTGCAGTTTCAGCAATGCCAGAGGGCTTGCCACTAGCTTTAACAATGGCCCTAACTATTGCTTCTAAAAAGATGTTAAAGAAAAATGTTATTATTAAGAAACTTAATTCTGTTGAAGCACTTGGTAGTTGTACTGTAATAGCTAGTGATAAAACAGGTACTTTAACAGTTAATGAACAAACAGCAAAGAAAATTGTCTTACCAAATGGTAAAGAATTTGATATAACTGGTTCAGGTTACAATGGCAATGGTGAAATTAAACCTTTAGACGATGCTAAACTTGAAGACATAGAACGTATTGTTTGTATGGGCGCAATTAATAATGAAGCACATTTAGAAAAGAAGAAAAATAAGTGGGAGTCTTATGGAGATTCTATTGATATAGCATTTCTTGCTCTAGCTGAAAAGTATAAATTAAAAGATAAGCCAAAAGTTGTAGATATGATTCCTTATGAATCAGAAAATCAATATTCAGCAGTATTCTACACAAAAGGAAAAGACTTACATTGTACAGTAAAAGGTTCTCTTGAAAAAGTTATGAGTTTCTCATCTAAAAAAGAGGAATATAAAAAGCAAAATGAAAAACTAACATCTATGGGTTATAGAGTTATAGCTCTTGCAGATGGAGAAGTTGACTCTAACGATATAACTAAAGTTAAAAACCTAGAATTTTTAGGAATGGTAGCATTCATAGATCCAGTTAGAGATCATGTAAAAGAATCAATTCAAGAATGTACTACCGCGGGTATAAAAGTAATCATG
Organism: Caryophanales bacterium; assembly: GCA_016288635.1. GTDB lineage: Bacteria > Bacillota_I > Bacilli_A > RF39 > UBA660 > JAEEKZ01. The sequence goes on along the minus strand of JAEEKZ010000027.1, from coordinate 40,209 downwards.
GTTACAGGAGACCATCCTTTAACAGCGTATGCTATTGCTAAAGAACTAGGACTATGTGAATATAAAAATGAAGTGGCAACAGGAAGAGATGTAGAATTATACCGCAAAAAAGGAAATAAAGAATTTGATAAATTTGTATCAAGCATAAAGGTATTCTCAAGAGTAACCCCAATGGATAAACTAGATATTGTTAATAGTTTAAAAAGGCAAGGGGAGTTTGTTGCTGTAACAGGTGATGGTGTTAATGATGCACCTGCAATAAAAGCAGCAAACGTAGGTATTGCCATGGGTAGTGGTACTGATGTAGCTAAAGATACAGCATCCATGATAGTTTCAGATGATAGCTTTGTATGTATTGTAGATAGCGTTAAAGAAGGTAGAACTGCATATAGTAATATTAGAAAGATAACTTTATTCTTACTAGGTTGTGGTTTTGCCGAAGTAGCATTCTTCTTACTATCAATCTTCTTTGGATATGATATTCCACTTGTAGCTATTCAATTGCTATGGCTAAACGTTATAACAGATGGCTTACAGGATATTGCTTTATCATTTGAAACCCCAGAAGATGATATTATGAAACAAAAGCCAAGAGATACAAAAGAAAGTCTTTTCTCAAAAGACTTAATGATAGAAGTATTAATACTAGGCTTAACTATTACCGCAATAGTATTTGGCGCTTGGAAAATGATGATGGATAAAGGTTATGGTTTAACATATGCTAGATCAATAATTATGATGTTAATGGTATTTATCCAAAATATAAATGTACTTAATTGTCGTAGTGAATATCAAAGTATCTTTAAAAATAGAGTATCTAATAACCCATTATGTGCGTTTGTAATTGTTGGTTCTATATTCCTACAATTACTAATGGGTGAAATACCACTTACAGCTAAATTCTTAAAAGTAGATCCACTTGGCTGGAATGTAATATTTAAAATATTCTTAACAGCATGTCTAATACTTGTGGTATTTGAAACATATAAACTTATATTTAAGCAAAAGAAAAAGGACTAAGCAGTCCTTTTTTTAGTTTTCTGTTTTAACCAATTCTTTCCATCAACTAATCTTGCCACTAACATACTACTAGCACTATCACCAACAACATTTAATAACGTTGCAGGTGGATCAATAATAGTAGCTATAATTGTAAGCATCATTAATGATGAAAGAGGGAATCCTAATAATGTAATAATTAATGTTTCAGAAATTGTTCCACCACCAATTGGTACAGCTGTAACAAGAAGTGTAGCAACAAGTGCAATACCTATAATCTTGAATATTGATACATCAGCATTGAATAAATATACTAAGAACATTATTTTAAATACACTACCAATAATAGATCCATCTTTATGGAAACTAGTTCCTAAAGTAACGGTAGTATTAGCTATATCTTCTGATACACCAATATTTTGTGCACATTTAGCATTAACAGGAATACTAGCTGCAGATGAACAAGTAGATATTGCTGTTAATGATGGAGGAATAATGTTTTTCCAATATCTTATAACGCCTTCTTTTCCTCCAGCAATAAAGGCATATAAAGTATAGAATATTGCATAGAATAATAAAGCAAATATTGTATAAATTATAAATGTTTTTCCATACCCAAGTGCTATTTCCTTACCAAATGTACCAACAAGTGCTGCAACATAACAGAATATACCAATTGGAGCATAATACATAATAATCTTAATTAAATTATTTAATACATTATTAGCACTATCTAATACATCCAAGAATCCTTTTCCTTTTTCCTTAGCCATATTAATACTAATACCAACTAAAATAGAGAATGTAATTAATGCTATTAAATTACTCTTAGTAAATAGCTGAGGAAAATCTCCAACAGATAATGTACTAACAGTTCTTTCTAAATAGTTAACACTTTCAGTTGATTCTTCAACTGTCTCCGTTAATACTTCTTTAATATTAGCAATATGATTACTATTAATTAGCTTAAAACTCTTAGTAACAACTAATCCATAGAATACGCTAATTAATGATGTTACTATAAATACACCAAATATACAAATTAGAATTTTACCAATTCTTTTTGGTTGTTTCATCTTTCCAATTGATGTTGTAATCGTTAAAAAGATAAGTGGAATAATTATTGTAAGTAATAGATTTAAGAATAAAGTACCAAATGGTTCTAATACTTTAGCTTTATCCTTAAATATGATTCCTACAATAGAACCTAAGATAATCGCCAAAACCATAACTATGGTTGACCAATAGTTTTTCCAAATATTTTTCATTTCATTTCATCACCTAATTTAATTATATTTTAATATTACAATATTAGTCTATAATTTATATTCCACATTATATCCACACATATGCTATAATTAAGACATGGAAAAGCATTATATTAAAATGAATGAAAACAATATTTTATCTCTTGGAAACTTTTGCAATGTTATGAAAAAGAATTCTAGTAATAACATTGCTATTCAAAGTGAAGTTTTTTATGCTCTATTTGATGTTAATAATATTAATGCTACAACTATTAATAACTATTGTATTGGTATACGTGGAATAGGTATTGAATATAAAAAAGAGTTTGAAGAAAAATATAACAATAATAAACTTATAGATTCTGTTTTATCCTTAGTTAATTTATTAGATAACAAAATTAATCAAGGGGATAAATTAGAAATTATTAATAATTCTTCTAGATTACAAAATGTAATTAATGATTTACAAGAAATAGTTAAAAAGGACGACAATATTATTGATAAAAATAAATTTAACAAAGATACAAAGTATGAAACAATAACTTCATTATTGCATTACATAATTTTAGAAAATAAACAACCAGTATATATAAATGAAGACAAAATAAATATTAACAATAAAGAATTAAACGAATACTTAAAAGTAAAACTCTTATTTGGTGAAAACTATATTGAATCATTACTTAGTTTAGCTAATAAAGAAAATGTCTATGCATGTGCAGAGATAGGGTCACTTTATTATGATGGCATTATAAATGGCTATCAAGAGTTTGAAAAAGCCTTTAAATACTATTTAATGGCCGCTAAAAAAGATCATCCAAAAGCATGTTGGATGATTGCTAATATGATACTAAATAAAAGAGTTAAATATGATTTTGATACAATGTGGAGTTACTTAAATAAAGCAATAAGTTTAAATAGTGCCGCATCATATAATACTATGGGATTATGTTGGTTAAGAAAGATTAACCCAGAACAAAAAGAAGATAAAGAAAAAGCTATTAAGTATTTTAAGAAGTCAGCAGACTTTGGTTATGTTTATGCATTTAATAATCTAGGGTTAATTTATGAAAAAGATAATCCTGATTTATCATTAGAGTATTTTAAAATGAGCGCAGAACTAAATAATAGCTGGGCATTAAATAAGGTGGGGGAATACTATCGTAAAAATGGTGAATTAGATAAAGCAAAATTATATTATAAAAAAGCCATATCTTCACCAATAAAAGAAAGAAACGCCTATGCATATTTCAATCTAGCAAATTATTATTATAAAGATAATGAAAAGAAATATACTGAATATATGAATATGTTTAATAAGTTAAAAAAAGAAGATTAATAATCTTCTTTTTTAATAACTAAATAATTTACAATTATAATCTTCAAGTAATTCATTAACTTTATTAATACTATATATATTATTAATAAAACAAAATCTAATAATTAAATCATAATGATTATTTTTAGGTAATGAATATGATGCACTTTCTAATAATTTAACTATTTCTTTTTCACTAAGTTCTAATGATAAACCTAGTAGAATAATTGTCTCTTTACTAGGATGGTAATCTTTATCACTTCTTATTTTAGAAAATAATCTTCTATCAATATGTACTTTATTATAAACATCACTATCTTTTAAATTTCGTTCATCAATATATTTAAACAATAGTGTTTGAAAATCATTATATTCTTTATTCTCATTTATATAATTATCAATATTAGCCTCATCAGAATAACATGATCTGCAAAGAGTTTCTTCGCTATAGAAAGCACTTTTAGATTTCTTTGCTATACCAAATGTTGGCATAGAAGAACTTCTTTCATATTGTTCCATATTACTATTAATATATTTTAATAATTCATTTTTTATATCCATATTTAATCACGAAAATATTATATCATAAATTGTCTCTTTTTAAGCGACCAATAAAAAACTAATAAATAGTATTATGTAGGCATGAAAGGAAGAGATAAAATGAAAAAGAAAGAACAAATGGATATAGTTTTTATTCTAGATAAGAGTGGTTCTATGGGAGGAACAGAAAGCGATACAATTGGAGGTTATAATTCATACATTGATTCATTTAAAGATAAAGATGTAAAAGTTACAACAGTATTATTTAATGATCATCATGAGATGATTACTAATAGAACGCCAATCAAAGATATAAAAAAGTTAACTACTAATGAATATCGTGTTGGAGGATGTACTGCACTACTAGATGCTTTAGGTAATACCATCAATTATATGGATGGTGAAAAAAGTAAAAAAGCCATGTTTATTATAACAACTGATGGCTTAGAAAATGCATCAAGAGAATATACAAAAGAGAAAATCAAAAAAATGATTGAAAAACATACTAATTGGGAATTCATCTATATTGGTGCAAATATTGATTCTTATGAAGAGGGTTCACAAATTGGCATCGAAAGAAGTAATATATCTAATTATGATACATCATCAAAAGGGATTGGCAAAATGTATAAAGCTGCATCAATGGCAAGTGAAGAATATCTAAGAAATGATTCTATTGGAACTGCTTGGAAAGAAGAACTAGAAAACTATATTAATAACAATGAAAAATAAAAAAAGATGTGAATAACATCTTTTTTATTGTATAATAATATCAGTGTGATAGGAGTGGTTAAAATTATGGGACCAAAAATAGCAAAATTAAAAAAGGAAAGACATATTACAGATGATGAATTAGCTCAGTTAGTTGGAGTACCTAAAGAAACAATTACTCTTTGGGAGGCTGGGTTTTCTACCCCTAATAAAAGTCAAATAAAAAAATTGGCAACTGTATTTCAGGTAATGCCGGATGAATTATGCCAAGATAATTATAGTGGAGAAAGAACAGTAAACAATTCAGGTTTTAGAACAGTAAATAATTCTAACTTTAGAACAGTTAATAATTCACAAATTGCAAATGAACATGCTGCTAAAATAGTAAAAGTATTTGTAATATTTATGATGATCTCTGTATTTTCATCAGTTATATCATTTATTTTTTCTTTCCAAGAAGAAAGAGAAAATATAGAAAGAGCAATCAGGGAAATAAATATTGATGTTGCAGAACATAATGATGATGAAATTCTTGAGAAACATATTATTTGTAAATTTGGCGAAGAAGAAAAAGAAATATCAATAATGTATTATGAAAGTGATGGAGCAATTATAACTGCACATGGAAATTATGATCTTCTAGAAGACGATGATTTGTATTCATATGTCGATGCTCAAGATGCTGTAAATCATATTTTAAGCCATGCTCATACAAATGATGGAATATGTCGCATAAATAACTCAACGTTTGATGGTGAAATGGAAAATTTAATTCCTTATGGTGAATAATAAAATGTAAAGTTAAAAAAGAATAGTTTTAAATTATTCTTTTTTTAGTGGTATAATTATGATATGAATAAAGGTTTTCATATGGAGGCTTATATGAAATATAATAGAAAGGAAAATATTAATAGTATAATTGTTAAATCAATAGCCATTATATCTGGTATATATGGTTTATTTAAAACTATTTATTCTATAGATAGTTTTACTTATTTTACGGTTTTATCAAATATATTAATAATTGTAGTATTATTTATCTTTTTAATGATAGATATTAAATGCTATCTAACAAAGAAAAAAAGAAAAGTTAGTAATAAACTTTATGTTGTTAAGTTTTTTTCAACAATATCTATTACTTTAACGTTCCTAGTATTTATGTTCTTATTAGCTCCAAGCTTTAATGGTGGTTTAATTTCAGCATACCTTTGGTGTGATGGAGGAAGCCTTTGTCTACATTTTATAACTCCATTGCTAGCAATAGTTGATTTTCTTGCATTTGATTATGATTATAAAGAAGGAAAATATGATGCTTATTATGCAATAATACCGCCACTTATTTATTCGGTTTTTATTGTTATATTAGGTCAAACAGGATATAGATGGGGAACGATGACTGCACCATATAATTTCTTAAACTATAGTTCACAATCAGGTTGGTTTGGATTTAATCCACACCTAGCAGCAGATACAACTGGAATAGGTGTTGCCTATTCAATGCTTGTTCTTTCAATAATATTTACTTTAATAGGTAAACTATTCCTATACTTAAAATATAAGCAATTATGTTTAAAAAAATAATATGATATAATATTAATTAGAAAGAGGGTTATATTATGAAAGAATTAAATGAAGAACAAAAAGATTTAATCTCTAAAGCAGTTAATAATACAAGTGGAGATGAAGTATATAATACATTTGTAGACTTAATGAAAAGATGCCATATAAGTGATTCTACAATTATGATGACTACAATGGGAATTGGATCTCATACAGAATATTACAAAGTGTTAATCAATAGAATTAATAACAATAGAGACAAAGTAAATGAGTCATGGATTAAAAAACAAGTTATTGAAATATTTCATGAAATTGATAAAAATTTAGATGAAGAAGAAAAATAAACAGGAATAATCCTGTTTTTATTTTTTATAACAATTAATATGGTATAATAAAAATATCCTAGGAGGTAATTACTATGGGAATAATTTCGTTCATCGCAGATGTTGGTAGAGCTTTAGATTTAGATAAGCCTACATCAAAGCCTCAAAAAACAAAAGAAGAACAAGAACTTGAAAAAGAAATGGACAGATATGGTCTAGAAGAGGAAGAAAAAGAAGCTGTTAGAAGGGGAGATTATAACCCATGGGATTTTGAATATCCTGGCCAGGGTGACGAATTAGACGAAGATGATTATTATTACGAGGACGACGAGGATAATTTTTAATAAAAAAGGGTGTGTGAACTATGCTTTATAAAAAAATGAGAAAAGCAAAAAAACTTGTATCCAACAAGTTTACTATAGATTGGACTAAGCCATTAATAATTGCTGGTCCATGTTCTTTTGGTAGTTATGAAGAACTATTAAGCATTGCAAAAGAACTAAAGAAAAGAAATATAGAATTTATGCGTGCTGGTACTTTTAAGCTTAGAACAGATCCATATGCCTTTCAAGGTTTAGGAGATAAAGGCGTAGAAATATTACTTAGAGTTAGAAAGGAATTAGGACTGCATGTTGTTACTGAATTAACTTCAATTGAACAAGTAAAGAAGTATGGTAACAAAATAGATATAATTCAAATAGGTACTAGAAATATGTATAACTATGCTTTATTAAAAGAAGCTGGTAAAACTAAAACTCCAGTAATACTAAAAAGAGGATTTTCAGCTTCATACGAAGAATGGTTCCTAGCTGCTGAATATATTTTAAAAGAAGGAAATCCAAATGTAATACTATGTGAAAGAGGAATTAGAAATAATATTTCTAATGAAACTAGAAACGTTTTAGATATTCAAGCAATACCATATATTAAACATAATACAAACTTTAGAGTACTAGTAGACCCATCTCATGCAAGTGGCAATGCATATATGGTTGAACCAATGTCTAAAGCTGCATTAGTCGCGGGTTGTGATGGTTTACTAATTGAAACTCATATTCATCCAGAAAAGAGTTTAAGCGATAGTAAGCAAACAATTGACTTTAAGACACTAGATGAGATTATAAAATTTAGAGATAGTATAAAATAACAAAACGTTAGAGAAATATGAAAGGATAAATAAAAATGGAAAATAACGATAAGAAATTAAAAATATTAATTTGTGTTTTAGTGGCTATTATACTTGTGTTAGCATCTGCATTAGCATATTATATTTTTGCAAAAAAAGATGTGCCTAATAATCAAAATAATCAAAAGATAGTAGAATACCAAAGCGCCGATAAAAAAATAAAAACAGTAAGTAAAAGTAATACTGAACAATATCAAAAAACATATTTGAAAGCAAAGAAAGCATTTGAAGATTATGCTGAGGAAAATGAATTGAATACTCAGTATACATTTGATGGTGAATATTATGTAATTAGTAATGATATTATAGTTGAAATAACGAAAGTAAAAGAGGACGATAAGTATGCAATATTTGAGGGATATCAACCAGGTACTGATTATCCAAAATATGTATATCTTGTAAATAAATCTAAAAAAAGCATAGAATCCCTTGATGAGACTTTATCTGATGGGGGCAATTTCATTGAGCTAAAAGGCAAATATTATTTTTTTGATGCCAAACACGATTATTCCGATTTTATAGATATTTATTCGGAAGATATGCAACATTTAGGCTATATTGGACGTGGTGAAAATGTTATTTATGATAATGCACTTTATTACATTGCATATGAAAATAATACAATCTATCTTGCAAATACAAGCGGGTTAAAAAAACAAGTATTGGAAAATTTCGAACTTAGTAGAATTATCACAGAAATATCACGAGATGATGATACTATAGATGTAAAAATTTACGAGGAAATTAATGGTAACGAGGAAGTAATTTGTTCTTTTCAATACATCATTTATAGAGACGAAGTAATAAATTTAGAGTTTAACCACGATTTTGTTGATAATAATCGTTTAAACAAATCACTTCTAGTTGTTGAATATTATGAAAACGCTGCTTGGGATAATTCGTTATACGGCTCTGCAATTTTCGATGACGGCTCACTCTATAAATGGAATTACAGAGAAGGAACAGATGGAAGTATTAATGAATATTTTTATAAATATGATGTTGATACACCAGATGGTATGAAAGATTTTATTCTTGATAAAGGAACTAGAAAAATGATGATACCAACTCAAAGATTAGAAGAAATAAGAGATGGTATTAATAATTTAACAAAAGAGGAAGCATCTTATGAAAGTAGTTGCCTTGGAGCCGACATGGGAACGCGTTTGATTTATGTTTATCAAAATGGCGCGAAAATTAAATTGGGCGAAGATGGCGACTGCGTAGGATATAGCGATTCGGAAAACGTTGCGCGTTTATTATATATTATGGATCCATACATTGATACAAGTTATTATAGAGAGTAGCAGATTAACATCTGCTTTTTCTATGTTATAATAAGCAAGAAGTATAGCAACCGTAACTTGTGCTAATAACAAAGGTACAATAGGCTTCGAAATGAAGTAAAATTGACTTAATATTAATAATTTGGTATATTAAGGGCGTAATAAATCAATTAGTTATTCGCGTTTTATTACCAAGACACATATAAATATGTGAGGTTAATAATGAAGAGAACCTTAGAATCTCCTCATGAATGACAAAATAGACACAGGAAATTTTTGTGGTGATTTTGCTGTTCATGAAAGGAGGTTCTTTTTTAATACCACATTAAAAATGAAAGAAGGTTAAGATTATGAAATTATTCAAAGAAGTAATAAAAACAAACATGAAAATGATAGTTTTCTATGTGTTAATTGGAATAACTATAAACTTTTTAAATCTTTATGCTGTTACTTATTATCAAAAAATATTAGACGCGTTCCAATTTAAAACACTAACTATAATGCCACTAGTTATTTATGGAATATTATTAATAATATCTACTATACTAGGATACATTGAAAACTATCCAGAACAACAAGTAAAAAACAAATTATATTTAGATTTTAAATTACAATCATTAAAGAAAATGAAAACAATTGATTATTTAGAATATCAAAAAATAGGAACTGGAAAGCTTTCACAAAAAGTTGAAGATGGAGCAACTGCATCAAGAGACATAATGGTAGATTTTTGGCTAAAACTATTAAGATGGTTAATACCAACAGCGTTCTTTAGTCTATTCTTCATTTACAGAGTAAAGAAGGAATATGTTTTGTTTGTATTTCTAGGTTATGTTTTAGTAGTTATAATATCAAATGTTTTATTAAAAAGACTATACAAACTAAAAGAAAAGATTCTATTAAACCAAGAATTCTTAAACAAACATTTAATAAGAGGATTTATGGAACTAGTAGTTTTTAGAACAAACAAAAAATATGACACAGAAATAAAAGTTACTAAGGAAGGAATAAAAAACATTGTAGATGGCAAAACCAAAATAAAACTAGTTCATGAAATATTCTTTTCTGCATTCTCATTAATAGTAAACATTTTACAAATAGTGGTTTTAGGATATGCAGTATTCAAATCCAACCTTTCAGTTGGGGCAGTAGTAACTGTAATATCATTACTTGGAAAAGCATACGAGCCAATTGCAATATTTAATGTTGAATATGTAGATTACAAATTAAACAAAGTAACTGTAAAAAAATACATTGAGTTCTTAGATTTAAAAGATGATGAATCGCTAAATGAAGGATTAATTTTAAAAAAGGTAATTGGAAACATTGAATTCAAAAATGTTACTTATGCATACAATTCTGAAAAGACAATATTAAACAAGTTATCATTCAAAATAAAAGCAAATTCATCAGTTGCCCTAGTGGGAGAATCAGGATCTGGAAAGTCAACAATCATAAAATTAATCATGGGATTAATAAAATATGATCAAGGAAACATCCTAATTGATGAACAAGAATTATCAAAAATAAATTTAGGCTTATTCTATGACAATGTAACTTACGTATCTCAAGAAGCCCCAATATTTGACGGAACACTAAGAGAAAATCTAGTATTTGATAAAGATGTTGATGACGAGAAAATAGTCAATGTATTAAAACTAGTTTGCTTAGACAAGTTCTATGAAAAACTAGAAAATGGCTTAGACACTGAACTAGGTGAAAAAGGAATAAGAATGTCTGGTGGTGAAAGACAAAGAGTTGCTTTAGCAAGATTATTCTTTGATGATTCAAAAATAATAATACTTGATGAAGCAACATCTGCGATGGACAACATAACAGAGAAAGCTGTCATGGAAAACATACTAAAAGAACTAAAGGCTAAAACTTTAATTGTTATTGCTCACAGACTAGAAACAATTAAAGATGTAGACAACATTTATGTATTATTAGATGGTGCAATAAAAGAACAAGGAAAATATGCTGAATTATTAGCTCAAAATGGTTATTTCACTAAACTATACAAATCTGCAAAATAAAAATGGTATAATAAATGAGGTGAGAAAAATGACAGTTTATGAAAGACTAATGAAGTATCAAGATAAAGATTATAAAGAGTTTCAAAGTAAACTAGTTCCCAATATTAACAAAGAAACAATTATTGGAGTAAGAACTCCAGAAATGAGAAATATTGCAAAAGAAGTATTTGGAACAAAAGAAGCAAATGATTTTTTAAAAACTTTACCTCATCAATATTATGAAGAAAATCTCGTCCATTTCTTCCTAATATCAAAGATTAAAGATTTTAATGAATGTATTAGTGAAGTAGAAAGATTCCTTCCTTTTATTGATTGCTGGCCAGTATGTGATCAAGCAACACCATTAGTATTTAAAAAACATCATAACGAGTTAATTCCATTAATAAAAAAATGGATAAAATCAAATCATGTTTATACAGCAAGATTCGGTATTCGTATGCTAATGAATGAATATTTAGATAAGGATTTTAAAGAAGAATACCTAGAACTAGTTTCTTCTAAAAAGAAAGATGAATATTATTTAAAAATGATGCAAGCATGGTATTTTGCTACTGCTTTAGCAAAACAATATGACTCAACAATTAAATATTTAGAAGAAAAAATTCTTGACCCATGGGTACATAGTAAAACAATTCAAAAAGCAATAGAAAGTTATAGAGTATCACAAGAGCATAAAGTTTATCTTAAAACATTGAAATAAAAAGTGGATATAATCCACTTTTTTATATGCTATAATATAATTATATTAAAAGGATGTAAATAAATATGAATTATTCAATTAAAAAAGAAATAAATGTAGATGATTTTATTAGAATTCGTAAAAGTTTAGACTGGAATTATGTACCACCATCTTTAATAGAAAGAGCAGTTAAGGGATCTATGATTAACATTAGTGCATATGATGATGATAAATGTATTGGTGTTGGTAGAATTGTTGGTGATGGAGCATTAAAGGGAATGCTAACTGATATAATGGTTTTAAAAGAATATCACAAAAAAGGCGTTGGTAAACTAATAGTCACATCATTAATAAATGAATTAGATAGTATGGTTAAAGAAGGCGAATGTTTTCAACTTGAAGCGAGCCCTACAGCTAGTAATAGAGAATTCTATATTAAATGTGGTCTAAAATATAAACCTGAAAATCAAGATGGGGTTTACTTGTGGATAAGAAAATAATATAAGAAAAAAAGCAAATGCAAATAAACTTTGCTAGACATTTTATTATTCAAATAATATGCTTTTTTATGAAAGGAGAGTAACGTGGAACTAGGGAAAAATATTTTGAAGATTAGAAAAGATAATAATCTTACACAAGACGATTTTGCTAATAAATATTATGTTACAAGACAAACAATTTCAAATTGGGAAACCGGTAAAAGCTACCCAGACTTAGAAACTTTAGTTAAGATCAGTAATGATTTTAATATATCTCTAGACATATTATTAAAGGAGGATGATAAAATGGTGAAAACAATTGATAAGAAAGTAAAAGCAACAAGAAAATATAAACATTTATTAATCTATGTAATTATATTTGTATGTTTATTAGCCTTTGTAGGATACAAGGCTTTAATGTTAAATAAATATCACGAAGAAATAAGAGAGGATATAGATACTAGCAAAATATTTAATAAGACGTTAACTATAAAAGATTCAAAATATGATGGTGATTATATTATCTTTGGTGATTTATCAATACCAAATTATTTTGAAGGATATGTTGATACAGAATCTCCATCTACTTTTAGAGTTAAAAGAGATGAAAATAATGAAGTAGTATCAATGTATTCAACTGGGGTACAAACACAATTCATAAACATGCTAAATATGAAAAACATGGAATTAGCAACTGATGATGGTGAAGAATATAAACCTGAAGTAACGAACAAAAATGTAAGAAAATATTTAGATAATCACAATATTAAAAATGATATTGATTTAATAAAACATATTAAAGATAATTATTATTTTAAAAGTAATATATTTACAAGTAAAAATAAAATGGAAATCAACTATTTATTAAATTCATATGTTTCAGTATCATTCCCATCATTTGATAGTATCACACTAATTAATGGTAAATTTAATGGATATATTTTTAATGTTTCAGGAAGTCCTAAAGGATTAAGACAACTTCATATCATAAAGGATGATAAACAATATTATATGGTACTTGGTGGAGAAGAAAACACAAGTGATGAATTTATTGAAAAGTTATTATCATCAGCTAAATTTAATTAAAAGCGGATATTTAAATCTGCTTTTTATATGATAAAATATAACTGGAAATTTTATTTCCAGTTTATTATTTTTATTAACCCTAGAATCGTTTCCTGTAAAAAATATAATAAAAGGGATATGATGTTAGCGTGAAGGGAGAGAAAAAATATGAATCAAGAAAAGATTGGTAAATTTATAGCCAAGTGTCGTAAAGATAAAAAGATGACACAATCAGAACTAGCGGAAAAATTGGGAGTAACAGATAAATCAGTTGGTAACTGGGAAAATGGTAGAAACATGCCGGACTTATCATTATTTAAACCAATGTGTGATGAACTAGGTATTACTATTAATGAATTACTAAGTGGTGAAAGATTAAAGAAAGAAGAATATCAAGAAAAGTTTGAGGAAAACATTATTAATACTATCGATTATTCAACTAAGAAAATAAATCTAATTAGAAATAACTTAGGAATTGTATTATTAGTTTTAGGAATTTTAATATCTTTTACAGCCATGACTATGTTTGCATCAGAAAGTTCATGGGGAAGTATTTACTCTGTTTTTGGAGCAATAATATCATTAATTGGTGTTAGTAAGCTAACTAAAAATTTTAAATACTCTAAAAGATTAATAATATGCTTAGCATTTTTTGCATTATACATAATAGCCTTATTCATTATTGATTATATAAGTGTTGTATCACTAAGACAATTACCAAGATTTTGTACTATAAAGACAGGAAATGGTTACGTATATGAATGTGACAATCCGCTTTATAAAGTATATAGAGTAAATAGTAATACTCCAAATGAATATGTAATTATTGATACTAAAAATGAATATACTATAGATACTATTCCTGTTGTACCATTTAATAGAGATAAATCAGGAATTGATAATATTATTAAATATAAAAACAAATATGTAGGCAATAATAGTAATGATAGTAATTTAATTAATTCATTGCCTCTATCAGAATATGGCTATGTATTTGCAATAGATCCAGATAACCTAAGTTTAACAATTGATTATCATATAACTGATTGGTATATAGATGAAAACTATTATGTAGAAAAAAGTCTATTATATAATTCTGTATCTATATTTGCTTTAATAGATAATGTTAAAACAATAAAATATAATTTCAGTGGTAAAACATATGAAGTTACAAGAGAAAATGTTGAGAACTATTATCCAAACTATAATGAAATAGTAAAAGACGGAATTAATAAAGAAGCCTTTAATAAATATCTTGAAAGCAAAATTACAGATGATGAATTTGTAGATACATATTTCACCAAAATATTCATTTAAAGAAGTTATAAACCAACTTCTTTTTTTATATTATGATATACTATTTTTGAATGAGTGTGATTTATATGAAAAAAGAAATTAAGAAAGTTATCTTATTAGCCATTATATTAATTATTATTTCTTCAATAACCATTTTAATCATGGGAAAAACATGTACAATAACATTTGATACTAATAATAAAAAGATAACTGATTTGGCGATAGATGGGGAAGAAAATGTTGAAATACTAGAAAAGAAACTCATAGGTAGCAAATATATAGTAAAATTAAAAGCCAAGAAACCGGGTAACACTTATTTCTTCCTAGAATATGATGAATACAAAGAAGGCAAAAACGTAGTGGTTCATAAAAGTCATGTTATAACAAGTGATTCATTCTTTGGCAAATCAAACGGATCAGAAATAATACCTATATCGCTTTCAATATTCTTGATATATTGCCTCTATTTATTAATAAAAAGATATAAATATACTTTGACAGAAAATATATATCAATACAAAAACATAGCTTATTTAGGCATTATAATTTATTTGTCTTTTTTCACATTAAGCAATCTTGTATCTATTTTTCATTATCAGGGATTACAAACTACTATAAATGATACAATTAATTCATTATCATTTGTATCGGTTATAATGCTTCCAATAGCGCTTGTAACCTTTATTTTAGTTACAATTAGTAATATTAATCTAATTAGAAAAGAAGGAAAATCTTTAAAAAATTTACTTGGATTATTCCTGGGAATATTTATTTGTGTATTAACATTTTTACCAGATAATGTATATAAATTCTTAATGAAATCGCAAATAGTTAATATCTATAATTTAAATAGACCAGGTCCATATCTATACAACTTCTTTGAGTCACTAGTGTACTTAACTGTAGCATACCTAGAATGTGTTCTATTAGCTACAATAATTATTGCTATTAAATCAATTAGAAAGAAACCTGAAATGAATAAAGATTATATTATTATTTTAGGCTGTCAAATAAAGAAGGATGGAACATTAACTCCTTTACTAAAGGGTAGAGTAGATAGAGCATTAGAGTTTAGAAATGAACAATTAAAAGAAACTAAAAAAGATTTAGTATTTGTAACTTCTGGTGGGCAAGGAAAAGATGAGATAATTTCAGAAGGCGAAGCAATGAAAAATTATTTGCTTGATCAAGGAATAAAAGCCAAAAACATCCTTGTTGAAGCCAAATCAAAAAATACAAATGAAAATATTAAATTTTCTAATAAATTAATTAATAATAAAAAAGCTAACATAGCATTTTCTACAACTAATTATCATGTTATGAGAGCAGGTTTAATTGCAACTGAACAAGGTCTAAAACTTGAGGGAATGGGATCTAAAACAAAGTCATATTTTTGGATTAATGCCTTTATTAGAGAGTTTATAGGAACACTTTATTCTGAAAGAAAAAAGCACATCATATTCTTCTTATCAATGGCTGCTTTCATAGCATTAATGATATTACTAACTTATGTCGGAAACAATATTTAAAAGGAGACTAAATAGTCTCTTTTTTAATGTTTTATTTTATGGGAAAAAGTGCGAAAGGGGTTGAATTGTATGTTCATAATTTGGTATAATCATATATGTAAAATAGATGATGATATATAACAGATAATGACTCATCTTATATACAAAATAGGAGGTGAAAAAAGATGAAGGGAAATAAGAAAATATTAGTAGCTATCGTATTATTACTTCTAGTATCTGTTACATTTACAACACTTGCAATTTATCGTTCAAGTGCAAATGGAACTGGAACTATTAAAGCAGCAAAGTGGGATGTTAAAGTAAATGGAACAGCAATTGAATCTGCAACAATGAACTTTGATATTAGCAATATAACATGGACAACACATACTGGAAAAAATAATACAATTGCGCCTGGAGACAGTGGAACTATTACAATTCCGGTAGATGCATCAGGATCAGAAGTTGATGTACTTCTAACAGCTGCTATTGGTAGTGGTGCATCATTACCAGCAGGATTTACTGCCGAAGTAACCTCAGGAACAGCTGGCGTTCAAACAATTGAATATGGCACAACTATGACAGCTAATGTAGTAGTTACAGTTACTTGGACTGGTACTATAGCAGATGAAACTGGAAAAGATACAACTGATAAAGCTGTAAATGATACAAATCTTTCAATTCCAGTAACGCTAGAAGCAAGACAAAAACTAGCTACTGACTAATAACGAATATACGAATAATATGAAAATATTATTCTTTCGTTTAAAGCCTATATTTCGATATAGGCCTTAAACGAGAGCGTAATGGAGGACAAATATATGGATAATAGAAAAAGTAAAACTTGGGATACAATTGTAAAAGTTATACTAGTCATAATAATTATTTTGTTATTACTATCTAGATTTACTCATACAATTGATAACGGCGGAAATAAAGAACCAATTCCTACAGGAAATGAAACAATTATTGAATTTAAATGTGATAAGAAAGATAATGATTGTCAGCCTATTGAACCGGTAGATCCAGAACCTATCGAGGATAATAAGCCAAATAATAACAACAACAACAATAACAATAATAAATCTGAGAATAATAATCAGGAGCCAGAGCAAGAAAACAATAATAGTAATGAAGAGCCTACACCAGTAGAGCCAACTCCAGAAGAACCAACACCTGAGGAACCAACTCCAGAAGAACCTCCTGTTGAGGAATTATCTAATGAAGTTGAAGTATTTGATAAAGATAAAAATGCCGATACATGGTCTGGTTCAACAAACTTAAATATCTTTAAAGATTCTATGTATGTTGCACCAGGAATGATAGCTCCAGAAAGCACAAATACATATAAGTTTGTAGTTAAAAATGGTACAAGTGAGAGCATCAAATACAATATTGATTTTGTTGAAAATAATCCATCAAATATTAATATGAAATATAAACTTAAAAAGAATGGCGAATATATAATAAGCGAGTATGTATCATATGATGAATTAAACCTTTCTAATATGGTTATTACATCAGGCGTAAGTGATACTTACTTACTAGAATGGAAATGGGTAAGTAGTAGTAATGATAATGAAATCGGTAAGAACGGTGCTACTTATGGGCTTCAAATAAACGTTGATGCTGAAAGTGTTTAATGGAAACGATAATAAAAATAACAAGGAAATTTATTGATGTATTATTTGTAATAATAATCATTGCATTAATAGGATACTTTGGTCTAAGAATAGCAGGAATAATTGATGTATATAAAGTTCAAACCGGATCAATGGTACCTACAATAAAAATAAATGATTATATTATGACATATAAAAGTAAAGAATATAAAAAAGGAGATATAGTTACATTCAAATTTGAGGATTCTCTAGTAACACATAGAATAATGAATAAGCAAGGTAATAAAATAATTACTAGAGGGGATGCAAACAACATTAATGATGATGAAACAGACATTAGTAATGTTGTTGGTAAAGTTATTATAATTGGAGGACTTCTTAATATTGTAGTGGACTATAAAATTCCAATAATAGCATTAATGCTAGCAATATATTTGCTAACTTGCTATTTAAATGATGATGAGAAAGAGCAGGGAGATAAAAATGGAAAAGAAAAGGAGAAGAGTAAGACCTAGTATTGTTTTAATAACAATACTTTTATTGGTTGTAATAACTGTTCCAACTTCAATAGCTCTTATGAGAAAAAGTACAACTGGAACAGGAACTCTTAAAGCTGCAAAGTGGGATGTTGATTTAACTGAAGATGATGATAATAACCTTGAAGTTATACGTGGCGAATTATCAAATGATAGATATACATTTACAGTTTCAAACGATTCAGAAGTAGATGTTGTATATAAAGTAATACTAAGTAATGTTCCAAATAATGTACAAGTTAAACTTGATGATGGAACTTATGAAGGACCAACTGATGGAACAATAACAATTGATCCAGCTGGAACGCTTTTATACTCAGCTCAAGGCAGTGAACAAACACATACGCTTACATTTAAAGCGTTATGGGGCGCATCGCTAGTAACAAACGAACAAATTCAACTAGATGTTGTAATTTCTCAAAAATTAAATTAAAAAAAATAATATATAGGAAAGAAGAGGTGATAAAATGAAACAAATAAAATACTTGAAATTAACAGTATGCTTTTTTGCGTTTCTATTTATCATCTTTTTAGGTATTAAATCTACAAATGCAATTTATAGAGATACAAAATCCGTGACAATAAATCTAAGTATAATAGATGGCGGAATAATTTGTAAAAAAGCAACAACAATACATTCAGAAGAATGTCACTCAACAGCTGGAAACGTAGGATGTAGAACAGCTGGATATGCAGATGGAGAAGTAATCAATTATGGTTCAATAATTGATTCAGATACTTTAAAAGCCGGAGACGTATTCGATTGTAATGTCAATGGAACTGGATATAATCAAAGATTCTATTATTTAAGAACACTTGATAATAAAGCAGTATTAATTTACTATACAAACTTTGAAGGGGCATCAGGTCCAGGATCAACAAATAACTATACTCATGATGTTGCACATAGTATGTTACCAACAACTACTCAATGGGATAGTTTACCAGTAACATTTGAAGTTCAAACAGATGATTATAGACCAGCAAGATTTATAACATATGAAGATTTAGAAGAAGCTTCTGGAAAGACTAATTTAACGGCAACCGGAGCATTCGATAATATTAACTTTATTTTTGAAAACACTACATATGCTAATACAACAGGACACTCAACAGTTTGGCTAGAAGATCATGGAACAACAAGATATAGATATCATAAAGATGAAAGAAAACTTGTTGTAGCTGATAAAACGGATAGTAAAAATGCTGTAAGACCTGTAATTGAAGTGCCTCTATCAATGATAGAAGATTCTTATATAATTAGATTTAATCCAAATGGAGGACTTGTTTCAACTGAATATCTAAGTGTATTAAAAGGAGAATCATTGGGAACATTACCAATTCCAACAAATGGAGCTTATCCATTTGGAGGATGGTATACTGATACTACATTTACTACTCAAATAGATGCAGATACAATCCCTGCAGATTACGATACATATTATGCAAAATGGGTATTACCAGTTTCAGATGCTGATTTAGCATTAAATACGATGGCATTAGAAGAGGAAGAACAAGAAAGTATTGTAATAAATAATGCTAGTGCGTTAGAACCTCACACATTTGCATCAAGTGATACTTCAGTTGCTACCGTTGATCAAAATGGATTAGTAACTGCGGTAAGTGAAGGAACAGCAATTATTACAATAACAGGAACTACTTCTCAAACAACTAAACAAATAACAGTAACTGTCTCAGCAACAGTAATAGAATATACTGTAATATTTGATTCTCAAGGTGGAACACCAGTTTCAAATATGACGGTTCAAAAAAATGCTGCAATAGGAACTCTTCCGACAACAACAAAAACTGATAATGATTTTGCTGGTTGGTATACAGACACAACTTGGGCTACTCAAGTTACCGAAGAAACGATTATAAGTGCTGATAACACTACATTCTATGCAAAGTGGATTCCAACGGATGCTATTGCCGAAATGAACGGCGAATATTATCTAACCGTCCAAGCTGCCATTGATGATGCACCAGCTACATTAACAACAATTAATATTTTAAAAGATGTTACTACAAATCTTCAAGATAAAGAAATATGGGCTGATTTTACCGGAAATAGCAATATTAATAAAAATATCATTTTAGATTTAAATGAGCATACAATTTCATATCCAGGTCTTCCTGTTCCAAAGGGCGCATATTTGGTTAGATCAAAAGCAACAGTTGAAGTAAGAAATGGATCTATGATTAGCAATGGAACAAGTGGAGCTATAGAAGCAAATGGCGGAACATTAACTATAAGTAACATTAATATAGAAGCTACAGGAAGCAAACAAGCAATCTTTAATGAAGGCGGAACTATTATCATTAAAGATGGAACAATAGCCAAATCAAAAACAAGCGGAGCATATAATCAAGTTGATCGTGGTACCGTTCAAAATAATTCTGGTACAATGAATATTCTTGATGCAACGATAATTAATACTGTTGGCGCAGGCTTATCTATAGGAAATGGAACTATAACAGTTGGAACAAAAGATGACATATATGATACAACTATAATAGATATTCAAGGAAATACATACGGTATATCTTCAAAGAAAAGTTTCTCATTATATGACGGAATGATTAAAGGTGTAACAAATGCAATCAATGATGAATCTATGATTACTGATACAGAAGATGATGCGACAAAGGTAAAAGATACAGCAAACGGTTACAAAAGATTGTATTATACGGTTCCTCAACCACCATCAAATATAAGACTTACTCTTAATGCAGATGGTGGAGAGGTAACACCGATATATGTAATAATTGAATTAGGTGATCCTGTTGGTGAATTGCCAACTCCAACAAAAGGAATATATACTTTTGAAGGTTGGTATACTGAAGATGATGAAGAAGTATTATCAACAAGAATTCCTGAAACTGATGAAACATATCATGCAGTATGGAGTTATGATTCATCTGACGAAATAATAGAACATGATATAATGCCTGCTGCTGTAAGAACATATTTTGATAATATTAGTACTTGGTCAAGTGGCGCAACAGACGCAGATCATTCAAGTTTCGATACAGCTATGATGAACAACTTTAATAGCAATAACTGTAAATATTTCCGAAACTATGATAATAGAGAAATTGAAGAGGGTGGAAGCATTTATTGCGATCAACCAAATCCATACGATACTGGTATGGTTGAAACTATTAAAGTATATAAATCTAATGCAGCAAAAGAAAAAGGTGATGAAGCTACATACGTAACAGTAAACAATGGAAAAATCTATAATATGATTCCTGGTGAAATATATAAATGGGAATTAGCATCTGATTCAAATGTATATGGTTATATAAAAGCAATTGGTGAAAGAAGATTAATCTCTATCGATAATAGTACTGGAATTAATAAAATGCGTAATGTTAGAGATTTAGGCGGTATTAAAGTAGATAAAGATGGAGATGGTACTATTGATGGTACTATCAAATATGGAGTCCTTTATAGAGGTGAAAGAATCATCAATGGAAGTGGCACATATTTAAATAAATTAGGAATTCAATATGAATTAGATTTACGTACTTCAACTGATCATGGTAAGAATAACGAAGATACATTGGCAAATAATATTACTAATGGAAGTTCAAACTCATTTGAAATCAGACACTACATAATAGACTATGAAAACTATTTAACTAACTACAATACAGCAAGAGCAGCGCTTACAAAAGTAATGACTGAAATAGTTAATACTACGGATGATGATTATGCAATGTTCTTCCATTGTAGAATTGGTGCAGATAGAACCGGTACTCTAGCATACCTAATTGAAGGTATTCTAGGTGCTCCAGAAGAAGAAAGATATAGAGACTACGAATTGACATTATTCTATGGTTTTAGAGATAGAACAAGATTCTATACAATGAAACCAGGTGGAGAAGAACCAAATGATAAGAAATTTGTATATTTAAAATCAATTATGCTAAATAATGGTAAAGAAGATGTATATGATTGGTACATGAAAGGTAGTACAGATACAACTGCGGACGATGCATTAATTCAAGCATTCAAAACTAAAATGATTGATAATTTATAAAAGACTACATTGTAGTCTTTTTTAATGTTATAATATGTTAGAAAAGTTAAATTGCAACTGGAGATTGACAAATTTCCAACGCAACTATATAGAACGCAACCGGTAAGAGTAATATAATTTATGCCAGAAAGAGGTGATTTAGTATGACAATTGGAGATAGATTGTTAAAACTAAGAAGAGAAAGAAATTTATCGCAAGAAGATCTTGCAAATGAACTAGATGTATCTAGACAAACAATATCAAAGTGGGAAACAAATCAATCTGTTCCTGACTTTGATAAAATAGTTCCTTTATGTAATTATTTTGGTATTACAACAGATGAACTATTAACAGGTAATAAAGATATAGTAGAAGCTAAAGCAGATAATGTTAAATCTAATTATGCTAGAAATATTGCTGTTGCAGTCTCAATGTATATTATATCTTTAGTTTCAATAATATTATGTGCTGAAGTATTTAATAGTCCTATTATAGGTGTATCATTATTCTTCACAATAATTGCTATTGCAACAGGACTACTTATCTATAATGGTATATATTATAAGAAAGAATCAAAAGATGAACCTACAACTAAACAAAAGACTATTATTAGTCAAGTACAAGGTATAGTAGGTATAATAGGTGTAATTATTTATTTAATGGTTTCATTTTCAACATATGCATGGCATATCACATGGATTATCTTTATTATTGTTGGTTTAGTAAATAAAATTGTAGAATTGATTTATTATCTAAAAAACAATAAAGGGGAGGATGTTGAGTAATGGAAAAAACAATTGCCTTATTAAAAATAATATTATTATTGTTAGCTATAGCAATTCTTTCATGCATATTAGTATTATTTATTAAAAAAGACTACAATGTCTTTGAGAAATTCAATTTTGGTATTTCTAAAGCCACATTAATATATGATGAAATCATTGAAGAAGAATTTAATAAAATAGATATTAGTACAGAAAGCCTAGATATTGAATTTGTTAAAGCAAACGATAACATTGTAAATGTTAAAGTATATGATGAAGAAGATAGTTCAGTATATGTAGGTGTAACTGATAGCACTTTGAAAGTTGTATCTAAAAATAAAACAAAAGTCCATTTTGGAATTGCAACAATGAATAAAAAAGTAGTTATATCTTTGCCAGAAAATATATATGATTTAGTAATTATTAGCACATCAGGAGATATTACATCTGAAATAGAATTTAATAATGTTTCTATTAAATCCACAAGTGGGGATATTAAACTAGATAAAGTTAAAGATGCAGATTTAAGCGTAACAAGCGGAGACATTTTCGTTAAAGAAGTAAATAACCTAATAATAAACTCTACTTCTGGAGATGTAGATATTAATAAGATAAATAATCATATAGAACTTAAAACGCAATCAGGAGATGTAAAAATTAATGATTTATCATTAACTGAAGATTCAAAAATCAAAGTAACAAGTGGAGATATTAAAGTGCTTAAATCTTCAAGTGATATATACTTTAATGCATCATCTAAAACTGGGGATATAAGAATAAACAATAACAATAGATATGGGACTGCAGAATTAACTATTAATACAGTGACGGGTGATATAACTGTTAAAAGTGGAGAATAATATAATTATTCTCTTTTTTAATGTTATAATAAAACTAGTGATGGATTATGATAGATAGAATTAACAAAAATGAAGAAAGATTAGATAAAATATTAGCTAATATAAAAGAATTAAATACAGCGATAGATCACTTTAAAGAAAATAAAAAAGACTTAATTCAACTAAAAAGATATTATGGAAGTAAAGCTTGGTTCAAAGATAAAGAATTATATGAAAAAGGAAGAATAAAACATATTAAAGCGGGAGTATTAAGCGAAGATGCCGTCTGGGACATGCTAGATGAAATTGATGCTATGAAGGCTAAAATAAAAAAAATATAAACAAAATAAGGAGGAATATAATGAGTAGTTTTAAAATAATTAATGGTTCATGTGTAGATCAAGAAGTAGATGCTATAGTTAATGCCGCTAATGGCGATATGATTCACTCTGGAGGAGTTGCAAGAGCAATTCACGATAAAGCAGGTGCTGGACTAGATGATGCATGCAATAAATATAATTTGCCAGTTAGGGATGGAGAAGTAATAGTTACTCCAGCATTTAATATAAAAAATGCCAAGATTATTATTCATGCAGTTGGACCTAATTTTTATTATTCTCCAGAAGCATTCGGGGAATTATGCGATGCCTACTATAAATCATTAGAAGAGTTAAAAAAATACAATTATCATTCAATTGCTTTCCCATTAATAAGTTCAGGTATATTTGGTGGTAAACTAGATAATCCTGTTGCTATATCTACAAAATACTGTATTAAAGCATATAATCGATTCATTAATTCAAATTATGATTATGATGTAGATGTTCTATTATGTGCATTTGGTGATGATGAATATGAAAAAGCAATTGCGCAACAAGACAAAATGAATAAAGAATACGAAGAAGAAACTAAAAGAGGATTTAATTCAATTGACGAAATAATTAATTATCTAAAAAACGACTATAAAAAGGCAGAATACTATACTCCAGATCCAAGTTATACAATTGGGAAAAACGGGGAAAAGATTATTTATATGGGCGGATTAAAATATGATATAAGAGCCTTTGATATTCCAAAATTCTTAAAAGAAAATAAATATATTGATGATAGTTATTACAATGAATACTATGATGAATTTTCTAAAGAAAACTATAGAAAATATGATTACAATACATTAGATATAAAAAGAGTATCTTATTTAATTATAGCTTTTTATAATGGTGAAAGAATCAGCGAAGGACTTGTAGATGATATGATCATGGACGGTTACATGTTAAAACTAGTTGAAAGGGCAAAAGAATTAAAAGAAGAACAATAATTAAAAATAGTTGATATTTCCATAAAAATAACTATAATAATAACTTATCTATGGGGAGGTTATTATGGAAGTATTTAAGAGATTAGGGCTTCAAGAAGTAGCTAATATAATTAAAACATTGGGAATTAGTACTGAGATTTCCGATATGCATGGTTATAAAAAAATTGGTGATGAAATATTCGTATACGAAAAAAAAGGAAATACATTAACTATAACTTGTGAGTCAGGAAAGAACTTAAGTGTAGCAGTTGATTGTAGTGTTAAGGAACGTGTTGATAAAAATGGAAATTCTTATGAAATGCCAGTACATGAAGTATATTTTGAATACAGATTAGCTAACGGTGAACTATTATACTTTGATAAAGGATTGAATTTAAGTGGCTATTATGAAGGCTTTGAAGATGTTAATAGACATAATTTATTAACTGAGGCTAAAACAGGATATGTTAATGCTGAAGGAAAAACAGTTGCTAGTTTTTCAACTGAACTAACAAACATTAAATTAAATAACAGCGAAATAACTTATATATTTGCTTTAGATGGTAAAGATGAACCAATAGCTTCTATGGTTGGAGATAGCGTGTCAACAATAGATGATTGTGCAACTTTAACAACAGAAGCTAAAATTGCTCAGTATGTAAGAGGAAATCTAAAATTAGGTATTTCAGAATATGCCATTAATCCAGATGCAATAGATCAAATAGGAAACTTGTTTAGAAAAGATGTATTTGCATATAAAGCAGCAAATAAAGGTGCAAGATAAAAAGATATCAAATGATATCTTTTTTATTTTGCTATCGTATGCATTTTCTTAATACTACAATCACGACATCTATAATGAGGATTTTTATCGTCAGTTCTATCATAGTTACCCCATAAAACTATACGATAACCTTTACTTTTTTTATGGCAATCATAACAAGTAACGTTATTCTTTATTTCCCACAAAGGAACATCAGAAGTTTTTTTAAATATAACTTTATCTACCCAAAAGAAAATTAGACCTCCAATTAAGTTTGCAATAATTGTTGCAGTTAATGTACTCATATTTGAAAGCAATTTTAATACTATGGCTAAAATAGGAGTACTAAGTTGCCATCTAACTAAATATAAAAAATATTTTTTAACAAAATCCATTTAAACCACCAAATAGAATTATATCTTATAATTAATAAAAGTGATAGACATTTTTAACTTATAGCAATTGAATAAAATACTAATTTAGTTTATAATTATTAACTAATAAAGGTGATAAAAATGCATGAAGAGGATATCAAAAGATTATTAGATGATCTAGAAGAATATAAAACTGAATATGATATTCAAACAATGGCAATGAAGGTTAAAGGTATTAATTATTCATATGACGAAACAGGAAAATTAGTTAACGATATATATACTAGAATAAAAGCTCTTTTAACTAAGTTACTTGAAGAAACTCCTTTATATGAAAAATTAAAAGAGGATAATCGTATTTATTTAAAGCGAATAAAAGTAATAAGAATATGTCTTTTATTATTTAGATTGGGATTATTTAATGCAGTCATGTTTATATTAGGAAAAAACAACAGCACCGGTGATAAATGTCTTGGTGTATTATGTGGCATAATAGGATGGAAAGCTGGAAACATGGTTTCTGATGATTTAGAAAGCAGATTTGTTGAACCATATAGAGATGATGAACAATTAGAACAATATTTCAGTGTAGATGAAAAAAGATATAGCGATAAAGAACAAGCAAAATTAGAAATAAAGACAATTGCTAACCTTAATAAGAGCATAAGAAAAGATCTAATTCAAAGAGAAAGGGTTAGAAAAAGAAAAGCAAAAGAAAGAGAAAAATCAGTAATAAATGAATTAAAAGGATAATAAAAAGAAGCTTTAAGCTTCTTTTTATTTCCCTTCATAAGTTATTTCTGTTATTTCTGGTTTATCATTTGGTAAATTAAATCCAAAGAATTTTCTAATACCACCAGTTATTACCATAGGATGATAATTATTATCTTTAATTAGTTTTCTTGCGTCCTTTTCATCTATATTATCCCATTTATTATCGTAAATATAAAAATGATTATTACGTAATTGAAGTATTCTTTTATTAGAATTATCATCAATATAAATAACACCTCTACATAAATCAGTTTTACTAAAGAAGAGGGGATTAAAAGAACATAACTTACCATATTTATTAAATGAATAAGATCTTTCTACATAACCATAATCTAAATACTTATCTGGCTTATTTTTAGTTGTAGATGATCTATAATACCCATTATGCATATGGCCTGTATAAATAGTATCTACATACTTTAAATCATCTAATCCAATACCATTTTCAGACTTGGCAAAAAGATAAGGACTATGTCCAACAAATTCAGTTATATTTTTACTCTTTTTCAACTTAATTCCTTTATTCATAAATTCTTTAATAAATCTATCATGAGCTAATCCGTGTTGTTGTAGTCCTAAATCATATATTTCTTTTGAGGGGTTAAATCCAACTATATCAAAATTATCATATGTAACTAAATCATTATCCAAAGCATATACTTTATTTTTAACCTCTAAACTTTTAAAATAATCATTTCTTTTATTATTAATTCCCACTAAGTCATGATTACCCCTAATAATAAAGACAGGTGCAACTTCCGATAAATTATTTAAAAAGTTAGATATAGACGATAATACCTTTTTATTTTCCCATTTTCTTCCTTGAATTATATCACCAGCAATAACTATATGATGTGGTTTTCTATCCTTTATTGCGTTAGCAAGTAATAAAGCTTTTCTTTTATTTATTAAATAATTATGTAAATCCGCGATTAAAATAACTTGAACCTTTTCTCCAAGTTTTAATTTATCAGTATAAATACTATATTTAACCAAATCAAACTCTTCATAATTATTATTCTTCATAGCACGATTATTATATCATAGTTTACCATTATGATATTTAATAATTTATGATATAATGTTTGGGTGTGCGTTTGAAAGGGGAATGCAAAAATGGAAAGATTTAGAGATATGACTCTAAAAAAGAAAGCAACGATTAAACTAATTAGAAATCTAGTATTCTTTGTTGGCTTAATCATCTTTACATTTTGGTTTTTATTTAAAGATCAAGATCTTAACGAATTAGTAAATGCATTAAAATCATCAAATAAAATATATGTGTTAATTGGTGCATTATTTATGCTAGGAGTATATCTAGCTGAAACAATTAATGTTAGAAATGTACTAGTGGCTTTAAAAGAAAAGAAACCATCAATTTTAAAAGCATTTAAATATACTTGTATTGGTAACTTCTTTAGTGCTATAACTCCAGCTGCAACTGGAGGACAGCCAGTTGAGGTATATTACATGACTAAAGATGGTATATCTACCTCTAATGGTACACTAGCTATGCTTTTGCAATTATGTGGATATCAAATAAGTACTATAGGATTATCAATTATATGTGCTATATTAAATCCTAGTTTACTAAAAGATGGTATTATTTGGTTTTATATACTTGGTATATCTATAAATGGAGTAGCATTAATCTTTATGTTACTTAGTACATTTAATGAAAAAGTGTTATATAAATTACGTAATTTTCTAGTTAAAATAATGAATAACTTTAATGTTAAAAATAAGGATAAAAAGATTGAAAAACTAGATGAAGAAGTAAACAGATATGAAGAAAGTGCTAAATTTATAAGAACACATAAGATAGTATTTGTTAAATCTGTATTAAGAGTACTAGTTCAAATTTGTTTATTCCATTCAATTCCATATTTTATTTATAGATCATTTGGATTAAATTCATTTAACTTCTTCCAATTATTTTCTATGCAAGCAGTATTATATACAACTGTATCAGGAATACCACTTCCAGGAGCAATTGGCGTTAGTGAATCATTATTCTTAAAGATATTTGGTTTAGCCTTTGGTAAAACTTTATTAAGTGGCGCAATGTTGTTATATAGATTTGTATCATTCTATCTATATATTATGATCTTTGCTGTAGTGGTAGTTATTAATGCTGTAGAGACTAAAGAAGTTAAAGGAAGTATCGATAAAGATGTTATCGAAATCGATTATGGAAGAACAAATATGAAGAGAGCATAAACTCTCTTTTTTAATTGCAATAATAAAACCATTAATATATAATAAATAACCAGAAATGTGAGAGATATTATGAAAGATTACCAAAGATTTATATTTGATTTAGACTATACTTTATTAATTCCAGATTGGTCTAAAGAAGATGATTATTTAAAAGAAAGAATTCCTGTTGAAGAACAAGAAGAATTTTTTAGACAAAAACAATCTATTTTAGATAGATATGAATTAGATTTTCCAAGATACGATTTTAAAACATTAAGTGATTATTTTAAAAGTCATGGATTTACTGTTAGTGAAGAAACCATAAGTGGATGGATGACTCACAATGGTAAAACTATAGAAGATCAAGTTGCAGATGGTGCAGCAGAACTACTAGGATGCTTAAAAGCACATGGAAAGAAAATAATAATTCTTACTAATTGGTTTAGTGGAACTCAAATACCTAGACTTGAAAAAAAAGGATTACTAGGTCATATAGATAAAATAGTAGCGGGAGAAGATGCTATGAAACCCAATTTAGAATCATTTGAACTTGCTATAGGCTCAACTCCTAAGGAAGAATGCATCATGATAGGGGATAATCCCAAAAGTGATGGAATTGGCGCTCAAAATGCTGGAATAGATTTCTATCTAGTTGATAAAGAACATACATTAAGAGATTTCTTAAATCAATTTAGAGCAGCTCATGTTAGACCAGCGTGTCGCACAAGAAAAAAATAATAGTGATTCATTTCACTATTTTTTTATGATATAATTTTCTTATAATAAAGGAGTTGTCTATATGTCAAAGAAAAAGTTTAAAAATCAAAATTTAGTACCACAAAAATCTTTAAAAGAAGATGAAACAAAAGTAGAAGAACAACCGATTGCTGAGAAAACTGAGTCTATCCAAATTGAAGGCCCAGTTCTAGAAGAGGAGAAGGAAGTTCCACTAGTAACCGGAGAAAAAGAGAATGATAATTCTGAAGTAATATCAAATCCTGCTTCAAACCCAGTTGAACAATCAAAGAATAACACTTCAAAAACAAGTATAGTTTTATTATTGGTTATAGTACTTGGATTATTATTTATAATACTTGATATACAATATTTGAATAAAAAGAAACCAGTAGAAACACCACCGGATAAGAATGCAGAAGAAATACCACAAGAATGGGATGAAACTGTTTCACCACCAAAGAATGCGGAAATTATAGATATATCAAGTTTTGGAAAAGAATCTATTAAACCTAGTATAAGATGTCTTAGAGACGTTGGCTATTATTCAGATACTTCAAATAGCATAACTAGATCAGGTGATAGTATAAAATGTAGCTATAATTTAAATGCAGTAGAAGGATTTAAAATTGATACGGTTTTCCTTGAACTTAATTATGGTTCGGGGCTAGAATTTCAAAATATAGAATATTTAAACGAAGAAAACACTACTATTAAAGATAATAGAATTAAGGATGTGATTTCTTCACCAACTAACACAATACAAGGCAATTTCAAATATGTTTTAAAAGTTAAAGATATTAGTTCACCAGAAAATCTCTTTATAGAAGCGAAAAACATAATAATAAAAACAATAAAAAATGATTATTATAGACTCGAAAACGTCAAAATTGACTTTATAGTTCCCAGTCAGGAATATAGTATTTATAAGGTAACTGATGAATACAATGATTCATATATAGGAGCATATAATTATAATATTGAAAAAATGGAACCCTCAAGTCAATATACTCTTTTGGATAAATATAAATGTAAAGAAAAAGAATGTGTTTTTA
The DNA here is from genome assembly GCA_016288635.1 of Caryophanales bacterium. Lineage (GTDB taxonomy): Bacteria > Bacillota_I > Bacilli_A > RF39 > UBA660 > JAEEKZ01. Next base: position 8,990 of record JAEEKZ010000027.1, on the reverse strand, counting down.
AAGATCTAAGTGGAGATTATGCATTATTTGTGGATGATGGTTTTGTAGCATACAATTATGTAACAAAAGAAGAAACATATATATTGGATTTTGATACAACAACAGATATTGAACTTGTAGCAGACTCTAAATTAAGAGGATTAATTGTATGCGAACATTCCAAGACTAGCCATGGATGTGGATATTATTCTCTTGAAAATAATGAATATATTTTTGATATAAAGAACGAACAATATATATATAAAGAAGACGGATATTTGGACTTTATTCCTGAAGACAGAGAATATTTGCTTGATTATGACGGAAACCCATTGGTGCCAACCGAAAAAGAGTTGAATAGATTTGGTAAAACTGACTTCTATTACCTATTTGGTTTAGAATATATGGGAGGAGCCCACATACATTTTTATACTAAAGATGGAAAAGAATTATTTAAAGATAAAAATTTATATGATAGCGAATTTGAAGCTAACTTTAAGGTTTCCAAAGAAAATAATCTTTTATTAAGAGAAGGCGGCCAATTTAAAGAATATAATATAGATGAACAAGTTCTATATGAAAGTAAAGAATATCAAGATTTTGATTTTTGGAGAGACTATATTGTCGTTGTAGATAGCGATAGAATGCTTAAAATAATTGATGAAAGAGAAAATGTGATTCATGAAATCGAACAATTACCAGATGATTATTTTATTCATTGGCCGTTATCATATATGGATGAAAAAGACAGAATATATATTGTTGTGGAAACTAACGAAGTAACAAATGAAGAAAAGCAAAAATATATAACAAAAGATGCTGCTGATAATGATGGAGATTATGATGGATATGAATGGGGATATGAATACATTTACGATCCTTCTACAGGAAAGGATTCTAAAGAAGTAACTCCTATAGGAGGATATGCTAAACCAATATTATATTTATATCCTGAAAAAGAAACTAGAGTAACAGTTAATTTTGAACATGAAGATAATTTAACAACAACATATCCTAAGTTTAAAGATGAATGGTCAGTTACTGCAAAACCAAATGGTGATTTATATGATAAAGATGGCAAATACTATTATGGTTTGTATTGGGAAGAAGATTTAAATCATTTTGTTGATTTTAAAGAAGGCTTCTATGTAACTAAGGATAATGCCATTGAATTTTTAGAAGAAAAACTATCAATCATAGGATTAAATGATCGTGAAAGAAATGAATTCATTATGTATTGGTTACCAATACTAGAAAAGAATGGACAAAACTTAGTATATTTCGAATTAACCGAAGAAAGAGATTCATATAATAAAATTAATATATCTCCAAAACCGGATTCATTATTAAGAATGGCTATTCATGTTAAAAAAGTTAATCAAAAAGTAAATATTAAAGAAGAAAAAATTACTCCATTTACAAGAGTAGGATTTACAGCAGTAGAATGGGGAGGAGTATTATATAATTAAGCATGTATAAACATGCTTTTTTTTATTGTTATTTTGATTTATAATGTAATTATAATAGAGGAGAATATATATGAATAAAAAGCAGTCTGAAAACACTAATATTAATGAGGAAGCAAAAGAACCTATTTTAAAAGAAGAAACTGAAGCCCCAATAATAATAGATAGTTCGACTAAGGAATCAGTTATATCTGAAAAAAGAAAAGAAAATGACAAAATAATATTATTTTTTTTAGTCATTGTATTAATTCTAGTTCTAATATATCCAATAATACGTAGTTATAAAGAAACTAAACATATTAAGCCAGTAGATACTCAGGCGGATATACCATCAAATGAGGATGATAATAGTCTTTATCCACCAAAAGATATTAAATTATCTCAGAATATAGACCGAGAATTAGGATTAAATTGTGATTTTGATCGAGATGACAATTCTAATTCAATATATCAAGGAGTAAAAGAATCTGACACTATAATGTGTAATTTATATTCAAGTTTTTGGGGGGATTCTGAAGATTCATCAGAAATTGATACAGTTTTCTTTGAATTGAATTACGGTCAGGGTTTGGAATTATTGGATGTAAAAAATCCCGCGAATAACGAAAAATCAATTATAGGGGATAAAAGATATAAAGATAATGTAACTAACGGTAAGCTTAGATATTATTTTAAAGTTATTGATGATACAAATGAAGAGAACCTATTCGTAGAAGCAAAGGATATTGTTATAAAATCAACAGGAGGGGAATATTTCAACTATGACAATATAAAAACAAATTTTACCAAGAGAATAGATACTGATACATTATATATTTATAAAGGTGAATCAAATTCATCGTATTCGGATTTACCATATTATATAACTGTAAAGAATAATAGGGATATGATAGAAAATCCTCCACAAGATGATGAAATATTATTGCGTGAGTATAAATGTAAAAATATAGATCATTGCTATGAGGAATCCGATACCTATAGTGGCAACTTCATTGCAATAAAAGATGGTGATGATTATGTAGCTTTTAATTATGTCACTGGGGAAGAAAAAATTATAAAATTTGAAAAATTTATAAAAGGATACAAAGATATTTGTGAAGACGAATATGATTATGAAGACGATGACGAAGATGACGAGGAAGACGGCGAAGATGATGCCGATTATGGTGCTTGTGGAGATGAATATAACTTCGAAATAGTTGCAGATTCCAAAATAAGAGGATTTATTGTCCACGACGGATACTATAATGAAATGTGCGAAGAGGAATCTCCATCTGATGGACATTATGAAACAGCATATTATTCCTTAAAGAAAAATAAATATACAACAGAAATGACAGCCTGCCGAAGCCTTGTTGTTAAAGAGGGATATATTATTTCATATAATGATCTTACTAAAGAAGAAAAATTCTATGATTATGACGGAAATCCTTTGTCTCCTACAACAAAAATATTAAAAAGGCTCGATAATACAAACTTTTATTACTTATCAGGAATATATGGAGATTACTTCTATAATAAGAATGGAAAACCTATATTTAAAGGAAAACTAGCAAAAAATTATACTTCATCTAAAAATAATAACCTGCTAGTTGTAAAAGATAACAAGCTTGTAGAATATAATATTAATGAAAAAGTAGTATACGAAAGTGAAAAATATGACGATTTATTAATCCTTAAAGATGGTTATATTGCCGCAATAGACAAAGATAGAATGTTAAAGATTATTGATAATCAAGAAAATGTAATTCATGAGTTTGAAAAGATTGATAAAGATGCTGGAATTTATTATTCAGAGTGGGCGCATGGTGTCGAATCTTCACATGGAGATAAAGACGGAATAGAAATCTATGCCGGAGATTATGAATACACTTACAATCCTCAAACTGGAGAAAGTAATAAAGAAGAGGGAATTGATTACGTTTCAACCGATCAATATTATAGTAAAAATAGTATGCAATAAGCATACTATTTTTATTATTAATAATTATATTGTATAATTAAAGTGGGTGAAAAAATATGGTATATTTAAAAAACTTTTCATTACTAAGCGAAAGACAAGAACACGATATTCTTTATTATGAAGAAACAAGACAAATATATAACAATAACTATTATCCATTACACTTGTTTTCTCAAAAAGAATTTAAAGAAATAGATTTTGATAAAATAACCATATTTTATGGTGGAAATGGTTCAGGAAAAACTACATTAGTTAATATGATTGCAGAAAAACTAGATGCAGCAAGAAGATCTCCATTAAGTAAAGGAAGAATGTTTGACTTATATGTAAGTCATTGTAACTATGAAATGGCTTTTGAACCACCCATGGAAATAAAACTAATAACAAGTGATGATGTATTTGATTATCTACTAGATATACGTTCTATAAATGCTAATGTTAATAGAGAAAAAGAAAGATTAAGTAAAACTTATTTAGCACATAAATTTAATAGAGATGAAGTACCATTTGATCAATATGATGAATTAAAAATGACATATGCAGCTCAAACTAAATCTATGTCTAAATTTGTTAGAGAAAGATTAGCAAATAATAATATAACAGAATGGTCTAATGGAGAATCTGCACTTATGTTCTGGGAAAGAGAAATAAAAGAAAATAGTATATATATTCTAGATGAACCAGAAAATAGTTTATCTGCAGAAAACCAAATGAAGTTAAAGAAATTTATTGAAGAGTCAGTAAGATTTTATAACTGCCAATTTATTATATCTACTCACTCACCATTCTTACTTAATTTATACGATGCCAAAATATATGACTTAGATGAATTACCAGTTAAAACTAAAAAATGGACTGAATTACCTAATGTATTAGTTTATTATAATTTCTTTAAAGAACATAAAAAAGAGTTTGATAATAAAGAGGATAAATAAAAAAGAAGCATAATGCTTCTTTTTTTATCTATGTCTTCTAACTCTTTTTTTTCGATATCCCATTCTACTTTTAATTTCTTCTATTAATTTTTGTCTATTTTCAATAACTTTTTTTAAATCACTATTAACCTTTGTTAGTCTTTCGCTTTTCAAATTATAAGCAGAATGATGAAGAGTGTCTTCCAAATACATCATATTATCAACCCCCATAACTAATTTAATTATATCATATATTCCAAGAAAAGTCAAATAAATGTTCGTATATTAATATTTTTAATAATATGATATACTTAATTATAGTAGGAGTAAGCATATGAATATCATAGAAAGTACAATTGAAGAAGCATACCAATATTATGTAGAAGACAGATTAAATCTTATCTTCAATAGTGGAGAAGGTACATCTTTTTATAATGCTTTAACTCCAATGATTAGGGAAATAAATTACAAAGACTTAGGCTTTTCATATTTTGACAGGGCAAAAATAATACCTAAAGACTCTAAATTTGAGGAAATAATAAATAATAATAGCCACAGTTTATATAACAACGAAGACGGAGAAGAAGGCTTTCAACTTATCGGAGATGGAAGAACCCATTTTGATTTTATGGATTACGAAGGTAATTCACTTTTAGGAACATTTATAGTAGACGAAAATAATGAAATAAAATGGATAAAACCATGTCCATATGATCGAATTAATCGTTTTTGTTGGGGATATGCAATAGTGGAAAAAAATGGTAAGTATAACGCTATTAATCACTATGGACATTTGATATTTGACGAATGGTATGATTATATTAAAAGAGACGACGTTATTAAAGATAGATTTATTGTAACTAAAAAAGGAATTAAAAAAACTATCAATGCCAATTTTATAAGAAACAATGGGCATCATACTCATAAAGAACACAAAGACAAAGCAAAAGGAGAATATAAAGACTATAAAGGGCCTTGTATATTTGTTAGAAAGTTCGGAACAAAATATGCTTTGGTATATAGCGAGGAATCGATTGCATTTTATTTATATAACCTTGAAAAAAAATCTTATGTAGGTGGCAAAATCGGTGGAGCTTGGTGGGAACTTGCTTACGATAATGATTTTCTTTACGATGGTTACGCACAAACTATATATTATTTTCATGGTAATAGAAGAATTGATATTACAAACTTTTATAAAAAACATCTAATGCATAGATATCACATGACAAGAAGTGCTATCAATATTCCTATTATGTCATACGAAGATTTTAAGAAGCAATATAAAAAAGATCCATTTAATTTTTTAAGACAATTAGAAAGTGAACATAACGAAATAAAAGCAGAACAAATTAGGAATAAAACTCCAAACAATTTAAAAGAATTAGAAAAAAGAATTCATGAAAATGAGGAAGTTAAAAATAAAGAACTAGATCAATGCTTTGATGAATTAAAAACTATTGTTGATAAAATAATTAAACTGACTAATGGAGAAGAAATACCAAAAAGAGATATTCCTCTTCCATTAGTAAAAACAGTTGATGAAAATGGAAACGAATATTATGAAATACCAAAAGAAGCAAGAGGCATGCTTAAATTTATAAATTTCAATAATGAAAAAGTAAATCTTAAGAACGTTAAAGTTGCCGGAGTTGATTTTACAGGATGCAATATTCAAAATTTAAACCCTCAAGAAGTGTACGATAAAGATTTAAGAGGATGTATTTTTAATGGTGTAGGTTTAAGTGATAAAATAGACTTTAGAGGAGTAAAAGTTGCTGGAGTTGACTTTAGAGGCAATAATTTAGAAAACTTTAATCCTCAAGAAGTATATGAAAAAGACTTAAGTGGATGCAATTTTGAAGGTGTAGCTATATATCCTTTTAAAAACTTTAAAGGGGTAAATATAAAGGGCGCAAGATTCGGAAGGGATAATAATGATACAACACTTGAATTTAGCCCATATAGCCTTAAAGATGCTATTTATGATGATAATACAACCTTTGAAGGAATATCTTTAAGAATAATATTAGAGGGACTAGAAAGAGCAGAACAAGAACCACAAATAGAAGAAGAGCACACTCAGCGTTAAAAGTTTACAAAAAGAGAATGTCTATTCTCTTTTTATTTGTCGAAAAATGCTTTCTAATTTGATATAATTATTATTAGAATAGAGGTGAGTTTATGGATTCTCAAATAGAACAATTATATCAAGAATATCTAAACGAGAAATTAGCTTTAATATTTGAAAAGAAAAGTTATAGTCAAAAAACCATAAATACTCACCGCGAAATACGTAATAAAAAAGGGTATAGATTAGTTGAAAAATTTGGATCAAACAACAAATATTATATTGTTGATTCAGAAGGAAAGAAAGTTAGTAAAAAAGAAATAATACTTGATTCTCCTAAAATTGAAGAATTTAAAGATGGATTAGCAAGAATATATTATAAGCGTGGTTGGGGTATAGATAGTTATTATTCGTATAATTTTATAGACATAGAAGGAAATCTTCTTAGCAGTGGAGGCTTTGTTTATGCTGGGGATTTTCATGATGGATATGCTCACGTAAGCAATGGCTCATTTCATTACTTTATTGATAAAAATGGCGATATCTTAGAAGATTTACGATTTGAAAATGCTTGGGATTTTCATGAAGGCCTAGCAAGAGTACAGTATCCTGATTATACTTATAATTTTATTGATACCAAAGGAAATAAGTTATGTAAGAAAAACCTTAAATATGCTGGTGATTTCCATGAGGGCCTAGCAACAGTAGAAAAGGGCGGATATGTAACATTCATTGATAAAAACGGAAATTTTATTCCATACGCAGGATATGATTATATTTCAGCCAGAGATTTTCATGATGGATGTGCCGTTGTAAAAATGGGGCACAAATATAATTATGTCGATCACAGTGGGATTCCAATTAGTGATACTAAATTCCTTGAATGCAATGATTTTAGTAATGGATTAGGACTTGTTAAAACAGAAGAAGGATATAACTATATTAATCAAAAAGGCAAATTGATATGTAAAGAACCATTTAATGATGCTGAATCATTCAAATATGGTTTAGCCATTGTAGAAAGAAATCATCAAAAAGGAATAGTAAACACCAAAGGTGAAATGGTTCTAGATGAATGGTTAAACGATAAATCAAAAATTGAAATAATATCTAATAATGCTTATAAACTTAATGGCAAGGTTTATAACATAAATACCTTCTTAAGAGATAATAATGTTAAAACAACTAGAAGAGGATATACTTTCAAAAAAAATGATAAAGAATTTGAAGTAAAGTTTGAACCACTAATGGTATATGGTACAAGATATGTATTATGTATAAATAAAAGTGGAAAGAATATCGTTTTATATGATGAAGAAAGTAAAAAATATAAAGATATAGGAAGTATTGAAGTAATAGAATACGATGAAAACTTTATTATTGATCATCGAAATAATACTGTATCGTTATTTTATAGAAATCAAAAATTAGATGCAACAGATTACTATTATGAGCACTTAAAAGACAAAAAAGAAATATATGTAACCGAAGGTGTAGCTTTACTTTCTAGAGAAGAATTTCTAGAAAAAGGAGAATTTTCTAAAAGAGATAAAGAAAAAAAGGAAAGAAAAAAGAAAAGCGAATCAGACCAGCAACAAAGAGAAATAGAAACAAAATTAGCTCTTTTGGAACATCAAAAGAGAATAAGAGAAAAAGAAAGAAAAAATAGTATAGAAAACGCTTTAGCTATTATCCAAGAAAAATTTGAAGAATTAGAAAGAATATACGAAGAAGAAGGAACTATTGAAAGAGTAAGAATAGGAAATGCTATAAAAGATGTTGGTGATCATAGAGAAATAATGCCAATTATAGTAAAATTAGGCTGGTTAAAGTTTGTTGATTTCAACGGAGAATCATTTATAAATGTTAAAATGAGCGGAATTGATTTTAGTAATTGCAATTTAAATGGAATAATTCCTACAAGAGTTTATAATAAAGATTTATCAAATTGCATCTTTGAAAATGTCCATTTTGATCCAATGGCATCATTCATTGGTGTTAATATATGTAATACAAAATTTAGTGATAGTGGTGTTAAATCAATGGGTTTAATGCCAAACTTTAGTGGTGCTATATATAATGATAATTCAACCTATAATGGCATGAAAATAAAGGATATAATAGCAAAGCAAAACAATGATTTTAATCGAGAAGGAAGTCATCGTTAAGAAAGAGGTAAATAAATTATAAATTTTTTAAAAAACAAGAAAAAAATAATAATTATTATCGGAATAATTATCGTTTCAGTTATATTACTATTTCCACTTAAAACATGGTTAAATGATGGTGGATCAATCGAGTATAATTCCTTGCTGTATCAATATACTAAAATTCATAGAATTAGTATGGATTCTTCAACAGGATATAAAGATGGCTGGGAATTAAAAATACTTGGCATACGCATTGCAGGTAAAATAGATAATCATCCATTTACAGAACCACAGAAACTAAATCTACTAAATAGAAATGAAATAATTAAAGTTTCAGTAAAAAATAAAAATGAAGATGAAGATGTATTATTTACTACATATAATGATGCCGAAACAATTGATAGTCTCTACAATATATTTAAAAAATTAGAAACTACTAATGCAGGT
>JAEEKZ010000026.1 GCA_016288635.1 Caryophanales bacterium | reverse complement strand
GTCTAATAATATTTGTTATGTTTGCAAGTTGCTTTAGTTTAGGAATGTTCTACTTTGATTTTAGAGGAATACTATATACAATAACATTTATTGTTACTTGTGTAGTTTTATATAAGAAACCAATTAATTTAGGAATTAGTTCAAATAATAGTGAGTATGAAATAATAGACTTTGTTAATAGAAGCAAAATAGAAATGAACACTTTGAATAAGGAGACAGACAAAATGAAAGTTAATATAGATGGTAAAGATTATATTATTAATTTAGATGATAATGTTACAGCTAAAAAATTATATGATTTAGCACCATTTGAAGTAACAATGAATGAATTAAATGGTAATGAGAAATATGTTTATTTAGCAAGTAGTTTTCCTGTTAATCCATATAAGCCTGGCCATATAGAAAAAGGTGATGTAATGCTATTTGATAATGGCTGCTTAGTAATATTTTATAAATCATTTGATACATCATATAGTTATACTAAAATAGGCCATATTGATAATTTGAATGATTTAGGAAATGGTAATATAACTGCTAAATTTGAAAAGTTCAATAAAAATTGATGTTAAAAGATTAAGTTAAAGCTTAATCTTTTTCTATGATATAATTCATATATAGGAGGTGTTAATGTGATTTTAAATATAAGTGGTAGAACTGATATAGTAGCCTTCTATTCTGATTGGCTAATGAATCGTTTAAAAGAAGGATTTGTTGATGTAAGAAATCCTTTTAATCCAAAAATGGTAAGTAGAATAATGATGGATGATGTTGATTTATTATTTTTCTGCACTAAGAATCCTATACCAATAATAGATAAATTAAAAGATATAAAAAAGAAAATATATTTTCATATTACTTTAACATCTTATAATAAATATATTGAACCTAATTTACCACCTAAAAAAGATATTATTGAAGCTATAAAAAAAATATCAAAAATTATTGGAAAAGAAAATTTAGTAATTAGATATGATCCTGTTTTTATTAATGATAAATATACTATAGAATATCATGTTAATGCTTTCGATAAGCTATGTACCTTGCTAGATGGATATGTTGAAAAAATATTGATATCATTTATTGATGATTATAAAAATGTAAGAAATAATTATAGAGTGCTAAATTATCGACCATTAACTGAAAATGATTATAAAGCAATAGGAACAAGTTTTAGTGAAAGTGCACAATCTCATCATATAACAGTTCATACCTGTGCTGAAGTTCATAACTTAGTAGAATATGGTTTTATTAAAGATGAATGTATGTCTAAAGAACTTGCTTTAAAATTAACAGGAAAAAAATATAAGAAATGGAAAGCCAGAAAGAACGTTCCATGTGAATGCGTTGAAATGGTAGATGTTGGTGTTTATAATTCTTGCAAACATTTTTGCAAATATTGCTATGCAAATTATGATGAAAAAAAGGTGCAAGAAAATTACAACAAACATAATCCTAAATCATCATTATTGATTGGAGAATTACAAGATGATGATATTATAAAGATTAGAAAAGATAACTGATAAAAAATAAAAGACTAGTATAAGCTAGTCTTTTATGATATTATAGATAACTATATTGAAGGAGAAATATAGTATGGAAAAAGAAGTTTATAAAGTTAATCCAGTTATTATATATCCTGTTTGTATTGAGAAAAATGGTAAGCAAGGAGACTGCTTTATTTGCGGTAATTTAACAGAATGTAAATCTCCTAGAAGCTTTTGTATAAGGCCATATAAAAATCATAAAAAGGGTTGCCCTAATTATAATAAACGTGAAAATTGTCCTCCTAATATACCAAGTATGTATGATCAAGTATTTGATGTTAGTGACGTCTATGCAATCGTTACTAAATTTGATTTAAAAACATACTATGAACAAAGAAGAAAGAATAGACCTGATCTTCATGAAGGACATATTAAAAATCCTAGAAACTGGCAAGGCACAGACCTTAAAAACAATGATTTAGCTATTAGCGAGTGGTTTTTAGAAAATCCTGATAAGACAAACTATGTTGCCAGTAGAGATCTAGAATGTATGGGTGTACAAGTTCAAGACACCTTAAGAGCGGTAGGATTAGACATTTCTTTCCCTGTTACAGATTATGCATATAGAATTGCCTTCGCTGCTAAATTACTTGATGGTGCATTAGAAAAATATGGATACTCAGTATATGAAGAAAAGGGGGAATATAAAAAAGGATTAAAGATGTTAGTGACAAGGCATAAATAAAAAGTTATACTAAAATTAGTTGTATTAATTAAATATAACTAGGAGAGGTTTTGATTATGAAAAGTTTAGAAGAACTAAGACTTAAGGATAAAAAGGTAGTAATATTTGATTTGGATGGTACTCTTATTGATTCAATTGGAGTATGGAATATGACCGATCAAAAACTAATTCATGATTATTCAGGGATAGATGTTGAATTAGAGAAAGTGCAGGCTGATAGAGATTATTTTTTAAACAATAATCCAAGTAGTGATATTTATACTGCATATTGTGAATACTTAATTAATAAGTATGGCTTAAGCATTGATAATCCTAGTGAACTATCAGATATTAGAAAAGATACTGCTAATGAGGTATTAAAAGATGAAATAGGTTTTAAACCAGATGTTTCACGCTTGATTTTAGAGTTAAAAGAAAGAGGATATACGGTGGCATTGGCAACTGTAACTACAGAGTCACAATTAGAAATTTATTATCGTGAAAACAAAAAAATGTTACAAGAAATGAATATTGAAGAAGTTTTTGATTTAATTACTACAAAAGAAACTGTAAAAAACAAGAAACCAGATCCTGAGGTATACTTTACTATAATGAACTATTTTGGTGTTAAACCAGAAGAATGTTTAATTTTTGAAGACTCATATACAGGAGTTTTAGCAGCTAATCGTGCAGGAATAGAAGTAGTAAATATTTACGATAAATATTCTGATATTGATAGGGATAAGATTAACGCTATAGCGGACTATAGTATTTTAAATTATAGAGAGTTTATTGATAGATTAAATGTAAAAGAGCAAGGTATTGAAAAACCAATCGAATTAAAACGTGTTAAATAAGAATATAGAGAAAGATATTAAGTATAATAAAAAATATGCTATATAACTAACTATGTAAGGAAGGGAAAATAATATGGCATTAGAAAACAAAAGTGGCTATAACATTAATATAAATTCAAACAAGCCGTTAGGATATGTTTTTTTTGATATAGATGGTACTTTAATAGAAAAAAAATCACCTAGATTAGCAAAAGTAACTTTTGAACAAGCAGCAAGAAATATTAAGGGATTAGAAGTTGAAGATGCAGAAGAAAAATATAATTTGTTCTCGGCAATGGATTTAAACTATATTGTGCAATTTTTAATAAAGTGCAAAAAGAAAAAAGGATATGGAACGGTTTTTAATTTTGCCAACTTTTTAAAAAATAAAACTTTGTTTTCGCATGACACTGACATAAGAACATATATGAGCTTTGTCGATGAATATTTAAGGCAAGAGCAACTATATGCTGGTGAAATTGGCATGTACGGCGATTCAAAAAAAATTCTAGAAAATTTAAAATCTGAAGGATATAAATTATATATATATTCTAATTGGTTTAAATGTGTTCAGAAAGCTAAATTACAAGATCATGGATTATTAGGGTATTTTTCATCACTTTATACAATAGATGAAGAATATGCTAAATCTACTACTAAAGGTTGGAATGATATATTAATAAAAAGTAATATAAAACCGAGTGATGTAACAATAATGATTGGTGATTCATCATCTGATATAGTTCCTTTAGAATTTGGAATACCTAGTTTAATTCGTAAAGGTACTAGGTCAAAATATGCCCAACAAAATGGAATTATAATTGAAAGTATGAACGAAGTATTGCCGCTTTTAAAAGAAGAACAAATAAGAAAAAGAACACTAATGAGATAATGTTTTTAAATAAAGCTAGAGAAATCTAGTTTTTTTTGTTATAATTAATATTGTGAATAGGAAAGAGGTAAATTTATGGAAAGTGAAAATAATAAAGGTTTTATAGTATTTATAATACTAATAATTATGCTTGTAGGAGTGGGAGGAATGTTTATGTTGAAAAATAAAAATGAAGATAAGAACGATAATAGAACAATACCAGCAGATAATCCTGATATTAATGTTAACCTAAATAATGAATTTAATATGGATATTATAAAAATAGTTAATAGTAAGGAAACGGGTAATTATTTAATAAGTCCATATTCTATAGAAATAGCACTTAATATGTTAAAAGAAGGATCTGATGGAGAGACTTATAATCAAATTAATAAAGTAGTTCCTGCTAGAGATATTGCTTATTTTGATGTAAAAAATAGAATGTCAGTTGC
>JAEEKZ010000025.1 GCA_016288635.1 Caryophanales bacterium | reverse complement strand
ATATACATATTACTCATCCCTTCCTCTATATCTTCTTCGATACATAGTTCTTGTTGGAGCTATACTTTGCATTGCTGAAGCCATAGCATTGCTTCCTGCATTCATCATTCCTGAACCAAATCTAGACAATCTACTTTGAGAGTGAGCTTGTCCTCTAGAATCAACATTATTTCTTCTAAGATTAGAAGAAGCTTGCATGTAATCACCTACCATTTTTAAATTGCTTCCGATTCCACCATAGGATGATCCATCTCCACCTATCTTAGAGCCAAAATTTGATACAGCTTGACCAACTTTTCCTAATGCAGAGTTTCCAACTCCACCTACTTTTGATGTGCCTTTAACAATTGCACCAGCACCCATTAATCCAGCTCCTGCTGCAGCAAGTCCTCCAGTTGTTGCAATTCCTCCCATTGCTTGTCCAAACCCCATCATTGCCATTAATTGTTCTCTTCCAGAGTTTGCAGATACATTACCTCCAATAAATCTATTAACAACTTGTGATCCTGTTAATAAGAATGAACCACAACCAATGTACATAATAGATTTAATTACAATATCCTTAAATGCATTTGAGAAGAATGTTGTTTCATTTATTTGCCCCAGTACAATTGCCGTTAATGATATTATTAACATTATTACAGCACCTTGAAGCATTAATGAAACTAACTGTTGAACTACAGCATTTCTTCTTTCTTTATTTCCAATTGAAGTAGCAAATACAATTGGACTTATTACAAATAAGAATAAAAATTCTATTTGTCTTCTTGCTAACATCATTCCACAGAAGAATAATGAATATAAGAAGAATCCTCCAACTATAATCGCCATAATCCAATTAATGGAATATTTATAATCTTTTTCATCTGGTAATATCCAACGAGATGATGTTACATATTTGTCATTGTACATTTTCTTTCCATCAAAATTTCCGTTTTTTACATTTTTAGCTATATCTTCACCTTTAAATTCATCTGAATCTTTATATCCATCCGAATAATCAATAAACATTGTTTCCATTGAAGCTGATAAAGTTGTTCCTCCACTTGAAAAAATGTTAGAAGTAAAACCTGCTAACTTAATTGAAAATGTACTTGCTTGTACAAATAAAAAAGTACTCATAATAATAAGTATTCCACATTTAATAATTTCTTTTACAATTCCTTCTGAACTCATACTTTCATCTGGATCTATTATCTTTTTTGCAAATCTTGTAATTGCAAATAATCCTAAAAGAGTAACAGCAATAGCAATTACACTTTTTTGAAATGTAACGAAATTATTATCTCCGGATACTGAATTAATAATATCAAAAGCATTTAATCCTTTTAAAATATCAAATAAGCTATCAATTAAAGAATAAATAAAATGTATTATTCCCCAACCTAAAGTTCTTAACAAATCCAATGCTTTTAATAACATTTAACCACCTCCTAGAATAAATCTATAATTAGATTAACAATTGAAATAGCTAAAATGATACCTACTATACCAAACATTGTTTGAATTATTCGTTGTTTTACTCTAGGTTTTTGATCAACATCAACAACAGCATACAATATAAATCCAACAATAAGTGAAACACCTGCTGCAGCTATTCCAACTCTTAATGCCCAAGTTGAAAAAGTTTGTATTGCTTTAATAATTGAATCAACATTATATCCTCCACCTTCTAGGTGTTCAATTTTTAATAATTGTAAATAATTTTTAACCATATTCATCCTCCTTAAAATAATATTAAAAAGCAAAGAAGTGATATAATATCACTAGAGTTATTTTGCTGTCGGGCGATTTAACTCTTTTTTCTTTGCTTTTTATTCATAATTAACTACATATCCATGTCGTCATCTTTTTCTACTTCATCATTTTTTTCTTTTGATGATGATAGAAATGTTATTTTTTCGGCAACAATTTGTGTAGATTTTCTTTTTTCGCCATCTTCAGTTTCATAAGTTGAAGTTTGGATTCTTCCTTTTACTCCAATTATGTCGCCTTTATGACAATATTCAGCTGTATTTTCAGCTATACCATTCCATAAAACTACATCAACGAAATCAGTATCATATTCACCATTTTCATTTTTGTAACTTCTTGGAACAGCAATAGTAATATTAGATACTTTTTTACCATCTTCCATTTCTTTTGCAGATGGTTCAGCTACTAATCTTCCAACACCGACAAATTGATTCAACATAAATTACCTCCTTATCTAATTATTTAGTTTTGTTTTAATTCAGGTTATCTATAACTGAATTATTATTACTCTATAGGCACCACCTCCTTTAGTGATTTAAATTAATTTTTGCTTCTTTCATCTGCATCCCATAGATAAATCAATTGATTTTGGATTTTATCCCAAAAGTATCCTAAGTATTTATAAGTCTTATCGAATTTTCTTAAATCTTCTTTATCTAGAAAGACTCTGTACTCATCCATACTTTTCATTAATTCACCTATTTGATCACTAAAATCGCTTAGTGCTTCAACTTCAGCTATTTTTAGATCTTCAAACTTACTATTTTTCATAGTTCAAAATCCTCCTCATCATTTAACCAATCATATTCATCAAGTGAATATAATTCATCTGGCATATTTTTAAATCTGTTTAAATTTGAATTCATTGCATTTTTTAAATAACCTAATTTATTTTTTATTTCATAACCTTCTTCATCTATAAAATTTCTTTTAATAACTCTTGTAACAACATAATTTAAAACAGTTATTAAATCCCTATATGAATTTCCTTGTTTTATTAAATCTTCAAAAAAATCATCATAATAATAAAGCTGTAGATCTTCCTTATCTATGTAACCAGAATCAATTAATTCTAAAGTTAATCTATTGTGTTCTTCACGATTAAAAAAAGAAGATGTGTATTCCTTTGAAGGTTTATCTTCTTTATCTTTATTATTATTAGTATTTAGTATTATAGAGCTATTTTGAATTGATTCACTTTGAATAGGTTCAAAATGTGGTTGTTCAAAATTATCCATTTTAAGCACCATATCAAACGGTTTCTCATAAACATAGTAAATCCAATCATACTTATTGTTTTCATCCTTAATTCGCTCCATTTTGAGGTATTTAAGCTCTCTAAGTTCTTTAATAGCACTTTGAATACTTCTTCTACCTTCTGGTAAAGTTTTATCAAAATTCTTATAATTAAATTTCCAATCATCTGGTTTACTTAACATAAACAATAACATTCCTTTACCTTTAAGAGATAAATTAGAATCATTAACAAAATAATTATCTACAGTAGTATATTCTCTGACTTTTTGTTTCCTTAATATTGGCATCTAATTTCCTCCTATCTTTAGGCATAATAAAAAGAGCTTTAAGCTCTTATATTTCCATATCATCAAATTTAATATTATGTTTTTCTTCTAGTTCTTTCTGTTGTTCTTTAGAAATATATTCTAATTCTACATAGAATCTAACATCTTCTAAATCTAAATTCTTTCTATGATATGGATGTACTACTTTGTCTAATAAGTAATACATTTTTTCTGTAATATCTGACAATGAATCATCAGAATGATATGCTGAACATTCTATTATTGATGAAATGATACTATATAATCTAATATCTTGAATTGATACATTTCTAATATATGTATAATCATCTATTTTTTTATCTGGCTTTAAATAATTATCTAAAGTCTTTTCACTAATAGATTTTGGAAGTCTTGTATAATATCCAAGAACAACACCTAGCCAGCCAATCAATTCATTTACTTCTTCATTAACACTTTCATGTAGTTCTAAAATAGTATATAGTTCTTCATAAAAGTGTAGTCTTTTTTTGTCAGATCTATCAATTGTTGAGTTAGTATAATCATATTTTGGCATGTAATTTCCTCCTTCAAAGAAAATTATAATACCTACTCTTATGCTTGCAACTCTGCAATTATAATAATTTGTTTATTTGTATTATGCTTACAAGTTATTAAAGTTAAAGTATTTTTGTTTTTATTTCTAATTATTTCAGCTGTTCCAGTTTTATCAATTAAATAAATATCTACTATCTTGTATTTATATATTTTAGATTTATATTCTAATGAGATATCATCTCCTAAAACAAGTTTATCTAAATTTCTAAAATATGATATTCTAGCATTGCCAGAATGAGCTGCTAAAATTACATTCCCATTTTGTTCTTCTGGACTCGCTGAATCTTTTAATATTTCAACATTATATTTAACATTATTTAAATAACTATTTCGATCAACTAAACCTCTGACTAATTTAATCTTAGGTATTTTTAAAACTGCAATATAATTAATTTTTTCTTCTTGCTTTTCTTCTTTAACTTCTTCTTGTTTTGGTTCTTCAATTATTTCTTCTACTTCTTCAACTTGATAAAATTCTTCTATAGCTTTATTCTCTTCATTATCCATTAACTTATTTGAATAATAGTCATATCCAATTAAACCAGCTCCTCCAAGAATTAGAAAAGAGCCGATTATAATTAACCAGCTCTTATTTCTTTTCATCTGAATCACCTTTATTTTTTTTCTTACTTAATACAATAAGACCTACACCAGCAATTATTAAAGTTACTCCACTAAAGATTAATTCTTTATAATCTGTAGCATCAGTTATTGGAACTCTAATAATTTTGTGATCTTTCATTACAGACTTGATTATTTCACCATCTTCTCTTATTTCAAACCACATTTTTTCTGTATTTAATTCATATCCTTCTGGTGCTTCTTTTTCTAGTATATAGTATTTACCATAGGTTAATTCATCAATTGTGATTTTTCCATTTTCATCAGTTCTTCCTTCAAATACTAATTCATCATTTTCTGTATAAATTTGAATTAAAGTGTTCGGTAAGGTTTCATCGGTAGAAAAATCTAATTTAGTAAAATCTAATGAACCTGTAATTTTTTTATCTTTCATTGTAGATTTAACCACTTCACCATTCTCTAATATTTCAAATACCATCTTTTCTTCATTTAAAGTATAACCTTCTGGTGCTTCTTTTTCTAATATATAATATTTACCAACAACTAAGTCTTTAATTATTATTTTTCCATTTTCATCAGTTCTACCACTAAAGATCAATTCATCATTTTCTGTATATACTTCAATTAGAGTATTTGGCAAAGGTTCATCAGTAGATAAATCAGTTTTAGTAAACTCTAGGTTTCCTTTTTTAAGATAATTCATTTTACTAACACTTTCATAAACGATTGGTGTTTTATTATCTTTTTCTTTTAATTCTAATTCATGTTTTGTTGAATCAAGAATGTATTTATCACCAGTTTGAATTTCAATAACATAATATTTTCCAAGTGGTAATTTTTTTGATATAGCATATCCATCTTCGTTTGTAGTTAAAGTATCAACTAAAGTTCCTTTTTCATAATAAAGAACAGTCTTGTCAGATGATAAAATATCCTCACTTGCATGAATTTCAAATTTAACTTTATTTAATGGAATTTCTTCATATTTAATTGAGTTATTTTCAATTACTGCTTTTTCACCTTTTTTATTTATTTCAATTTGTCCTTTAATAGCTTGATCTACAAAATCTACTGTTACAATTAATCCATAACTTGTATATTTATAATTAGATTCATCACCAATTGTGAAATTAACACCATCTTTATTTATTAAATAACCTTTAGGTGTTTTTATTTCTACTATCTTATAATTACCTGCTTCTAATTTTAAATATGTTTGAGTTTTTCCAGATTCATCTGTTGTAAATGTATCTAATACTTTTCCTCCAACATATTGTGAAACATATTGATTTGTGTCAGTATTTATAATTTTAAAAGATGTATCAGCTAACTTAATAACTTTTCCAGTTTCAGCATCTTTTTTTACTATTTCAACATAAGCTGCCAATTTGTTATTTAAGATATTATAATATTGTTCTTTTTCAGATTCATAATCTACTGTTACATAAAAATCATATATTTTTTCATAGTTAGGAGAACTATTTACTTGATGAAATTTCCATACACCATATGGAAGATCAAAAGTTGCATATCCATTTTTATCTGTTGTAATGGTAGTTAATAAAGTATTATCAGGATAGCTTATTTCAAACTTGATATCCTTTTCAGCAGTTAGAAATTCAGTATTACCATTTATATATTCATATTGTTTTAAAATACTTATATAATTAGTAACAACTTCTTCAGTTACATTCATTGAAACATTAGCTTGACCTTTAGAATCAAAATCATACTTACTCTCATCTAAATAATAACCATTTGAAGGTGTTATCTCTTTCAAATAATATGAACCATAACTTAATACATTTCCACTTTTAGCATATCCATTTTCATCTGTTGTAATTCTCGTTACTTCAGTTCCATCTGTTTTATATATTCCATATACAGCTCCTTTTAAAGTTGCTTGTCCTTGTGCTACTTCTGTATCTCTATCGGCTTTTGTCATTTCAAGAGTTCCAAGATAAGAATTTATTTTAAAACTAGCTACTACAGGATCAACAGTTCCTGGAACCATCATGTTTTGCTTTCCTTCTACAGTAAATATTTTATATTCGCTACTGTAAGGCATTTGTTTTGTTAGTTTTACAGTTACTGTTCCATTAATAGTGGGAGTGATTGTTAGATTATTACCATCTACAGAATAGTTTGCTCCAGTTACAGAAATATTATAATTTCCTAATAAATTATTAGTATCTGTAATTGTAAGAGTTTCTCCTACTTGCAATGTATATTCTTGACCATTAAAAGATGGCTTATCATAATGATGAGCAATCAATCTATTTATTTCTGCTTTTTCAGCTGAAATATCAACTACTGTTCCTCCTCCCCAACGAGCAGTAGAAAATTTTGTGTTATCACCAATACCTATGATAGTATCCCAAAGCATACCTTGTGTTGCCATACGATATTTTTCAGTATTGTGTCCAGGATAAGTATAACCATAATAACCAATTAATAGAATTCTTTCTTTAATTGAATTTGGTAATCCAGTTGCAGAATAACTTGTTTGAGGATAATTTACTCCTTCAACAACACCTGGTTCAATACAATAAGCTACTTCGTTATCCATCGTATAATGTTTATAATACCATGAGTGTTCACTTCCATCTGGATAGTATCTATCATAATAATATTGAGTGTTTTCTTGATGTAATGTTGCAGCATGTACATTTGGAGCTGTTATAAACCCACATAATAATATGCCTACAACAAACAATAAATATTTAATCTTATTATTCATACTTTCCTCCTTAAATTTTTGCATTAAAAAAACACCATATAGGTGCTTAAATATTTATTTATATTTGGACATATTAATTTGATTTTTATATCTATTACAATTGTCCGAATTGCAAAAGATATTTAAATAATACCCTAGAACTTTACCTGTGGTTGAGGTAACTTCATAACATCTATAGTAATTTATATCAACTGTATCAAGAAAAGCTATTTCTTCACCAGCAGATAGGCATTTGCTTTGAGATGACATTTCTATTTTTCCATGATGAATAGAATAAAAGAAACTATTTGTATCTACTATATCATCTCTAACTTCTTCTTTTGGTTTAGGTATTTCTTCTTGTTTTTCTTCTTTAACTTCTTCTTGTTTTGGTTCTTCTACTTTAATATGTTCTTCCGGTTTAACTTCAACCTTTTCTTGTTTCTTTACGACATTAGTGTTACTTGAATTATTGACCTTCTTATTATTCTTATTAGAAGGAACATCATCGTTATGAATAACACTACTGTCACTTTCAATATTTTCGCTAATATCTGTAATACTTTCATCTAATATCTCCTCCTCTTCTTTAATAGAATTAT
>JAEEKZ010000024.1 GCA_016288635.1 Caryophanales bacterium | reverse complement strand
ATTATATCTATATAAAGTTTTAGCTACTTCGTTTACTCTTTTATCTGTAGATTGTGCAGATAACATGGTAGAAATCAGCAGTTCATAATCCTTTGTATAATTTAACTCACACTTAGGATTAGGAATAATTTGATCTAAACTTGCTAATATAAAATCTTTATTCATCTTCATCTAACCAATTGTAATCAAGAACATCTTTACCTAAAACTGTTCCTTCACCATTCTTCTTTGAATGATTTTTTACATCATCAACAGTTTTATAACCTTTTTTCTTCCATTCATAAACAATCTTATCTATGTATCTTAAACTTGCTACACCATTATTTAAAGCTTCATCTAGAGCCTCTAAGACTAGTTCTTCACTAGAGCCATTTTCTAACCAGGCTTTAATTATTTCATAATCCATTTGAGACAGAGTTCTACCTAGTTTAGATTCAAAAGTACTAAATATGTCCTCTTTACTACTTGTTTTTTTAGAATCTTTCTTTAAATCAGAACTATTTATACCATAGTAATAATTATCTAGATTGATTTTTTCAATTACTTTACCAAATTGATTTGGCGTTGCATCTACTTTAATTAAATTCTTTTCTAACAATGAACTAAATGCATTTAAAACTTCTTCTTCACTCATCATCAAAGTCTTACTTACATTAGCGACATCAAAGATGCTATCAAAGGAATTATCAAAGTATAATAAAACAAGAAATTCTGATAAAGATAGATTTCTTTTAAATGCTTCTTTAATAAATAAAGATTCTACAACTAATTTCTTATTATCTTTGTTCATAATTCCATACATCCTTGTTTTCTATAATATATTTCTTTAATACTTCATAGTCATTAGTTAGTTCGTTACTTAAAACTAATTCCACTAAAGTATTATGTATTTCATTAACTACTTTTGATGGTTTGATATTCAAGATTGAAATGATATCACTGCCTTTAATAGCTAAATCTCTTTTTTCTTTTAATGGTAAATTCTTATATAAGCTATTTACTTCTTCTTTGCTAACTCCAATTATTTCACTGGCTATAGTATTTACATATAAGCCATATTCAAATAAAGTATGATTATCAATAACACCTTTTGATACCACTCTTTGAATACTTACTATATATTCTTTTTGAATATTTGTAAAGTATTTATCATCACATTTAATTTGTGCGTATACTCCCATGATATCTGTAGTATAAATTACATCATCATATGATAATCCTAGTTCTTTATCTAGGCCTAATTCTTTTAATAAATTTAAGCCCTTTTCTAAATTATCATTAATAAATATACGATTTAATTCTTGTTTTATTCTTTCGATAGACAAAGTTTTAACTAATTCTTTATATTTTATTATGCCTTTTTTCAAATCTTCATCTATTTCAAAATCTAGAATACTTGCAAATCTAACTGCCCTAAGTATTCTAAGTGGATCTTCTTGTAATTTAGTATCAATATTGCCTACCATTTTGATAATTCGATCTTGTAAGTCATTTATACCATTATATAGGTCAATAATATTGCCTAAATTATCCATACAAATAGTATTGATTGTAAAATCTCTTCTTTTTAGATCTTCTTCGAGAGAATCTACATATTCAATCTTTATTGGTCTTCTATTTTCATATCCAACATCTTTTCTAAATGTTGTTATATCGACATTATATTTTTTTGCTTTGAAGTTAAAACCACCATAGTTGTTATTACTTGTATTATTGGGAAATAAATTAAATAAGTCTTTAGGTAAGGCATCAGTACAAATATCTACATCATATGAAGTTATGCCTAAAAGGTAGTCTCTTACAAAACCACCTACCAAATAAGCTCTAAATCCATTTTCTACTAATGTATCTAATACTCTTTTGATTTCTCTATCCATTTATTGACACCATTGAAATTGTACCAAATAATTATGCAAAAAAAAAGAACACAAATGTTCTTTTTTTTATTCTTCTTCTTTCTCTTTCTTAGCTTCTTTAGTGCTTTCTGCTTTCTTTTCAGCAGGAGCATTATTTTTCATTTTGTTATTAATATCAGTTGTATTTTTAGCAATTGTGATTAATAACATTGCAGCTTCATATACAACACGTAACATTACATTACCAACAATTAATGTTGCGAAGAATAATGTTGCATCAACAGTAATGAAACTTATTGCTGTTAAAGTGATATATACTGCAAAGAAAATATAAGAGATTTTAAGAATTGCTTCTAATAATGATTTTTTGAAATCTAAAAATTCATGTATCCATTTAGCAGCACCCGTATAATTTTTCTTTTTAGCTGGGCTTATGAATAAGAAATATGTACATAATGCAGCAGCTAAGGCAAGAATAAAGAACACGATTTGTGTGTTTTTAGCGCTCTCTATTTGGCTAGCAGTTCCCATGATTTTCATCATATCATTGTAATCCATTTGTCTATCCTCCTCATCTAATATGAGTATATCACAATAATTTTGTAAAAATTATAAAAAATGCAATTTTTTAAAAAATTTAAAAAAATGCAAATATTTGTTTGACATTTTATAAGGCGCATAGTATTATATGCTTGAAGAAAGGGATAATTATGGATAAAAAACTAACAAGAAGGCAAAAAGACGTATTAGATTTTATCAAGAAATATTCTGCAGAACACGGCTTTCCACCTGCCATAAGAGAAATATGTGAAGGTGTTGGTTTATCTAGTTCTGCAACTGCTTTTGTACATGTAAGAAATCTACAAGATGCCGGATATTTAAAAAAGACAAATAATAAGTTTAGAACTATTGAACTATTAGTAGATAATGAATTTGATAGTAAAAAAGAAGATGTTATAAAAGTACCATTGCTAGGAAAGATTACTGCTGGTTCTCCTATCACTGCCATTGAGCAACCAAACGAGTTTTTCGACTTACCAAGTAATATAGTCCCAAACAACGCTGAAGTTTTCACTTTGCATGTTTCTGGTAATTCAATGATCAACAAAGGAATCTATGATGGTGATTATGTAATCGTTAAAAGACAAAATACTGCTGAAAATGGTGAGATTGTTGTAGCGATGACTGAAGAAAACGAAGCAACTCTTAAAACATTCTATAAAGAGAAAAAATATATAAGATTACAACCAGAGAATGACTCTATGGAGCCCATTATCTTACCAAATGTGACAATACTTGGTGTTGCTATAGGTTTATATAGAAGATTTAATTAATCTTCTTTTTTATTGCCCGAAGCTTCCTTTAGGGAATCTACTTTCAAATACAATAAATGGCTTTATTATATGATAATATTCATTTATTTTTCTAGAATACAGTTTATATATGGAATTTGATATGATATCCACCCACTGAATTAAGTAACAAGATTCTGATTCTAAATATTTAACGTTAAACTGAATTCTTTTACAGAAAATAGTAAATTCTAACTGTTCTAGAACCAACTTATTATATAAATAAGGCTTTAAAGATAATCTATTTCCTATTTTTACTGATCTATTGTCTAGATAAAGGTCAATTTCTTCAATGTTTGGATAATCTTTAATTACATCTTTTATAATTAAACCTATTAGATAATTATAACAAGCATTCTTATCATCTGCTTTTTCAAGTAAAAAGGTAGTCTTCTTTATATCTAAAACTATATATCTAATTAAAACACCTTTATAAATAATCTTATTTAAGAGTTCTATTCTTTGATTTCTTTTAAGCAAGCATCCTTTTATCTCTATGTTTTTGGATATATTATAAGAATTTTTAAATCTATTTATTATTCTTCCTGCCCTTCTATTCATTTCTTTATCGTGTTTTGAGTCTATTTCTATGGCTCCAATTAAGAAAAAACGCCCTTTATTGACGCCTAAATCGCCTGATTCATCGAAATATAAGCTTATTTTTTGCATAAAATCACCTTTTTTTGCTTAAATCTTAGCATTTAATTTGCATAAAAAATGTTGGATTTTAGGCATATATACGCCAAAATTTATTGTTTTATCAAAAATTTGTTTGCTTTTTTTGCAAAAAAACTTGACAAACACGCATAAATACGCTATAATTTGGGTGTATTGTTAAGGGGGATATGGTTATGAAGGGTTTTGTGTTAGATTATATTGATGAAAATGAATATAAGAAATTAGAAAGAGCATTAAAAAAATATAATATGCTTGCTTTCAAAAAATTAAACTTTGAATATTATCCAAATTTAAGAAACGGTGAATTTGTTGGTGAATTAGTTAAATCAGAAAATAATAATGATACCTATGAATTAAGATTACCAAGCGATAAGATGTTTGCTCAAATTCATGGTGAAGTTAAATTATTATATACTGTTCATAAAAATGAAGGAATTGTTATGTTAAATACAATTACTCCAGAAGATATTTTATTAGAAGGTCATAGATCAGAATTGACAACTTATAAAGGAATTATGATCAGTAAAGCTAATGCTAAACAGGATATGTTCAAAATTGATTTATTAAATATGTTACAGAATAAAGACAATCAATAATAGAAAGTTAACCTTTCTATTATTTTTTTTATATAAAAAAGTCATTCTTTCGAATGGCTTATTCTTTTTTTTCTTTTTTAGATTCGTGTTGTTTTTTATAGTAAATATTAAACCAAATACCACCTAAGACAATTGGTAGTATATAGGTAATAAATCGCCATATAATTATTAAAGGGCTAACAATACCTTTATCTACAAATTGACCAAATATTTGTCCAAATGCAAACTCCGTTCCACCACTTGATCCTGGAATTGGAATATAGCATCCACCTAAGAATGCATAACTTGATGCTACAGTAGTTTCAAATATGTTTAAATCAATTGTATGGTGTAATGCTAGCGTTACAAAATATGGAACGCTATATATTGCAAATAATTTTAGGAATTGTAGGCCTAAGCATTTAAAAAATAGCTTAGGTGAATTTCTAAATTTTTTACCTGATTGATAGTAATTATCACAATTTTGATTCCATTTTTCTATTGCTTTATCTTTATCTTTAATAATACGAATTTCGCTAAGAATAGTTATTACCCATGATGATATTTTTTTCATAAATGTACTACTAAAGATTAATAATAATGTAATTGATAAAATACATATATAGATTATTATGCCAAATAAGACCATTGGAAGGATAATTCCATCTAAAGTTACTAAATGGGTTATCCCTGAATAAATAAAGCCCATAATGGCATATAACACTACGCTAAGGACAAATAAGATATATATTTGCGTAATAATAGATACAGCATCACTCATTTTAACTTTTTCTTTATGTAATAAATATACTTGGAATGGCTGTCCCCCACTAGCAAGTGGTGTTATACCATTGAAGAATTTAGTAAATGTATTAAGTCTAAATCCTTTTGTAGGTGTATAGCTTTTCTCATAATTATGTACTATTAAGTAATAAGAATAACTATCAAATACCATTGAAATAAAGAAATCTATTAAAGCAACTGCAAATAAAGGAATATTTACAGAAGCTAAATATCTCATTGTTTCGCTAAAATTATCTTTTAATAAGAAGTATAACAATATACAAGTAATTAAAAATACTAATATATAGTTTTTACCCATATTAGCTATTTTTTTCATAAACTAACTCCATTCATATAATAAAAAAATTCTTACGAACATATCTATTGTAACATAGCAGTAATAATATTACTAGTTTTGATTTTTTTAAAACCTCGTTAATTATATCATTTTATCAATAAAAAAGCACAAAAATTAGTTAATTTATTGTACAAATTTTATTAAATTGCTATAATAATTAATTGTAAGGAGGAAAAACATTGAAAAAGAAAATATTTAGTTTAATTGCATTATGTGGATGCGTTTTATTATTAGGAGGCTGTGGTAAAGTTGCAACTCTTAAGAATGGCGAGGACGCAGTAGTAACAATGAGTAGTGATCTTTCAATCAGTGTTAATGATTTATATAAAGAATTAAAGACTACAAATGGTTTATCAACATTAATTAGCATCATGGATAAAAAAGTTCTTGAAACTGAATTTAAAGATAATTTAGATGAAGCTAAAGAATATGGTGATGCTATGGCTGAACAAGTATTAGCTATGTATGGTAAAGAAACTATTCTTCAATATTATTCATCAGTTGAAAAGTTTAAAGAAGAATACTCTAATTCATATATGATAAATTATTTAAAAGATCTTGCTACTAAAGAATATGCTAAATCATTAGTAACTGATAAGCAAATCGACAAGTTCTACAAAGATGAAGCTGTTGGTGATATTGAAATCAGTCGTATTCTTATAACATCTGATGTTAAAACTGGAGCAACAGATGAAGAAAAGAAAGCTGCTGAAGAGGCTGCTAAAAAAACTGCTAAAGAAGTTATTAGTAAATTAGATGAAGCTAAGACTAAGAAAGAAAAAATTGCTGATAAATTCGTAGAATTAGTTAAAGAATATTCTAAAGATGAAACTTCTAAAGCAAATGATGGTAAGTTAGGAAAATTAAATAAGAATTCCTTAAGTAATCAATACGATGAATTAATTGATGCAGCATATAAACTAAAAGAAGGAGAATATTCTACAGAAGTTATTACAACTGCTGAAGGATATGAAGTAATTTACGTTAATAAAGTAAATGAAAAAGATACTCTTGAAAATTCAAAAGCAAATATTATTGAAATACTTGCTAAGAGATATCAAGATGAAGTTAAAACTATTAGCATTGATGCTGAAGAATATTATCGTAATAAATATGAAATGAAGATTGAAGATGATGAATTAGCTTCTGATTATAAGAACTATATTCAAAATCAAAAATCTGCAGCAGAAAAGAATCAATAAAAAAATATCGAGTTAAATCGATATTTTTTTTAATCTTTTCTTTTTCCAAATAATCTAAGTAATTTAATAAATGTATTAATAAAGTCTAGATATAATTCAAAAGCAAAATGTAATGCTAATGTTTTATCATATCCTGTACCTTGATCTATGAATACCTGGATTCTATTGAAATCAAACATTATGAAGCCAATAAAGATAACAAGACCAGCAATGCATAATACCATTTCAAGTGTATTATTAAGTAAGAATATATTTACTATTTCTAATATTACTATTGCAAGTAAACCTACTATTAAGAAAGTGCCAAACCTATTTAATGGCATCTTTAGTCTTGATCCAATAAGGCCGAATAT
>JAEEKZ010000023.1 GCA_016288635.1 Caryophanales bacterium | reverse complement strand
TAAAGCTCATCATCGTGATGTTATATGTGAAATAACTGATATGAATGTTCCATTAGGTCATAATATTGGTAATAGTCTTGAAGTTATTGAAGCTATGGATACATTACAAGGTAGAAAAGGTAAATTATATGACTTGTGTTTGGATATTTCAGCAAACATGATTAGTTTATCTAAAGGTATTAGTTATGATGAAGCTTTAAGTGAAGCAACCGAAGCTTTAACAAGTGGTAGAGCATTCAAAAAATTCGAAGAGTTTGTTAAAATGCAAGGTGGAGATTTAAGTTCTCTTGAAGTAAGTAATAAAACAATTGACATTATTAGTAACAAAAAAGGAACTTTAAAGAATATAAGAGCTCTTGCTTTAGGTGAATTATCAGTATCTCTTGGAGCGGGACGTAGAACAAAAGAAGATTCTATTGATCACTCTGTAGGAATAGTTATTCACAAAGATATTGATGATAAAATTAATGTTGGGGATAAACTAGCAACACTATATGTTAAGGATAAGAATTTAAAACTAAATCCAGATGATTATTTTGAAATAAAATAATAGAAAAAAAGAGCATTTAATAATAATGCTCTTTAATTTTTATGCAACACAAAAGGAGGCACCCCCTGGGGCCTCCTTTTAAAAAGAATAAAAAGGGGTTGGCTAGTGTGATACTAGCGACCAATTCGCCTAAATCGAACTGGCAGTTTATATACTATGATAATCCCTATAAAAAGTCAATGTAAATATGTAAATAAATGTTAATTTTTAAATTGATATTGATTATTTATAGAAAAAAAGATAAACTTAATATAGTAGAGTAACTATGGAGAGATATAGAGGTGTATTTTATGAGTAAAAAAATAATTTCGGTTATATGTGTTCTTACTTTGGCTATATTTATAGGAATAAATGTAAAAGCTTTGAGTTGTTCGGATTATCAATCAACAGGAAGTAAAACAACATGTTATGGAGGTTCTGGAGCAGAAGTAGATTGTAGTAGCCCAGCTGCACAAACTAGTAAAACTACATATTATAACAATGGCTGTAAGAGTGGTGCTACTGATTGCGTCAATTCAAATGGAACATGTGTTTGTTCAACCCCCTCTAAACCTGGAGTAGGTAAGAACTGTGGTACTATTTCGGCAAATGGAACTTCACCTACATGTACGTATACTTGGAAAGACACCTATACTGCAACTATTACTTCTGGGGCATCAGCAATTACTCATAGTAATGGTACTATTACTGCTAAGAGTATCAGTTCTAAACAATGTAAAATTCCATTTTCGGTTTCTGTAAAGGATACAAATGCTTGTGGAAACGATTCGGAAGCAGCTACTATTTCTGGTACAGTAATGGTTCCATGGTCTGGAACTCAACCATCAAAATGTTATAAATATATATCACAAGCAACAGCTGAAGCAAATGATTGGGGAGTGTATACACCAGGATGTAAAGATGACCAAAATAGATGTGGTACCAACGGAAAGTGGTGTGAAATAAAAACAAGAGGTTGTGGTACAGCGCCTCCAGTTCCACTACCACATTGCTATGATACAGGATATGGATTATTAGAATGGGTATTAAAAGAAACAGTTGTTAATAATAAAATACAATCAAACATGCCTAGTGGATGGAAGATTGCAAAAGATGCTAACGGAAATGAATTAACTAAAGATCAATGTTATACACAATTTAAATGTTCTACTAAGTATCCTGGTGCTGATACAAAAGAATCAGCTTGTAATTCAACAAATGAATTTACTGGGGATTATGTAAAAAAATGTGGTATCTTAAAAGGTAGTTCTGTTGGTGATGAATTCTATAGAATAGATTGTAAAGAAACGATGAAAACTGGATTTAATGGGCCAATTTTAAATGATTCTGCTCATCCAAATTCATTTATGTATCCAGGTACTGCTTTCAAATTTAATTATTTGGCTAAAACTAAAGTTGAATGTGAAGGTAAATGGAATCAAGATTTCTATAATGCTGCAGAAGCTTATGTGAAAAGATACATTGACACCAAAAAATTAAATTCGTTCCATCAAGAAGATTCTGGATTCTTTGGATCTGCTCTTGCTGGTGTTCAAAATGTTAGAGATAGTTATAAAAATTGGACATTAAATTATTTCAATTCTAGTATGAGTAAGGAAACTGGTGAAATAAAAGATATTCAACCAACAGTTAAGAATACTTCTAAAGACGAAAAATCATTTACTCTT
Organism: Caryophanales bacterium; assembly: GCA_016288635.1. Taxonomy (GTDB): domain Bacteria; phylum Bacillota_I; class Bacilli_A; order RF39; family UBA660; genus JAEEKZ01. The sequence continues at coordinate 11,260 of JAEEKZ010000023.1, read as the reverse complement.
GAAATGGCTGATGGCTCAACTGCTGTAGTATCAAGCTGTGGAAGTGAGCCTAATGGTAAAAATGCTAACTTTACTTATAAAGTAGCATATACAATTAAAATGCAAATGCCTGTAGTTTATTATAGTGATTCTAAGAAGCCACAATATACTACAACAGCATCTACTGGATACGAATCTATAGGAAGAGTATTCCCAATTTCAGATATTAAAGAATATGCAAATAGAAAAGATTATAAATATGCAGTTACAGTTTCAAATTTAGGTTTAGGACATAAATGGGTTAACAAGGAAACTTGTGTATTAGGCGTTAAGGAAAAAGAAATTGTATTTAGATCAATTAATCTTAGTGATCCATTTATTCAATACCTAGATTCTAACCATCAAATAGGTGAAAACTGGAAAAATAATAAATATGACTTTACTGGAATTATAGATAAAAATACATGGAGCAATCCATCACAATTTAATAAAGTAACAATTAATCAACAAATAGGTGCTCTAATTAAGGACGAATTGGCTAGTCAATATGCTTCATATTTAGGTTCTTGTGCTAAAGGTACAGACCAAGGTAGAACGCCTCAATTATGTGCTTTATATAAACAAGCTGTTGCAGGGAAAAAATAAATATGAGTAAAAAGGTATTGTGCTTAATATTACTGCTTTTCGCCTTTAATGTTAAAGCAGTAGATAAAGATACTTGTGATAGCAATGAACTAAGAAGACTTAAAACAATGGCAAGTCATTTATCCTTTACCTATGAATTTCAAGAAGCTAGTTCTAGTTTCGATATCATTGTTGATAATATAACAAGTGAGGTAAAACCGCTTATAATTCATAGTTGGGATTTACTTGAATATGATGAGTTTGTTCCTAATAATAATGGAACAGCAAGACTTACTGGTTTTAGTTCTGGTCAAAGAGTAAAAATAACAGTAAAAGCTTATGTTAATAACGGTTGTGTAGCTAAAGATTTATTAACTAAAACAATAGTTTTACCATATATAAATAAGTTTTTGGATAGTGAAGAATGTAAGAAAAATCCAGAATTTAAATATTGTATAGATAAACTTACAAATATTAATGTTTCCGAAAAAACATTTAAAGAGGAATATGCAAAATACATCAAAGAAAACGAAAAAGGAGAACCAAAATTAGTAATTGATAATACTAAAATCTACATTCTTCTTGCTTTGATAGTTATTATTCCACTAGCAATCATTATTAAGAATAGTGTAACGAAATATATTGAAAAGAAAAAAGACGAAATTTAATTCGTCTTTTTTTATTATTTTAATTCAATAAATTTTAAATCGTTTAATACAGCTTTTAATTTTGCTTCAGATATATATTCATCAGTTATATTAGTTAACTTTGTTGGATTAGATCCTTCAATGATAAAGCAGATAGAAGGTTCATCATAATCAACGATTTCTTTTAATGCGTTTATTTCATCGTCATCTAATCTTGAAGTTTTAACTTTGTATGCTGTTAACTTATATTCGTTTAGAACATTATTTAGAGTTTCTTCTAATATATCACTTTCCCCAAAGAATAAAATCATACTTTCTTTGTTGTCAGCTTTTTCTTTAAATTTTTCATAACTGATTGAATTTATATTGTTACTTTTACAACCAACTAGTAGAAAAGCAACTAAAAGTACTAGTAAAATATGCTTCATTTTCATAATAAATCTCTCCCTATAAGAAATAATATCATAAATGGTATTTTTTTAAAAATATTTTACTTGATTTTTACAAATAAAAAATGTGAGTGTAAAGTGAGTTTTCTTTCGAATAAACCTTGATATTGAAAAATAAATAATATATAATTAAGTAAGATAGGGAGTGATATCTTGAAGGAAGCAATGTGGGGTCTTGGATTAATTGTGTTATGTCTATTTGCCTTCGTAATTATTGGGGTAATAAGTAACATTACATTAACAAATCAACAAGACTATTATGGAGTTAAACAAACAACAGAAGCAGGAGCTTATGATTCTGTTGACCAAGTTGTTTATAAAAGAGGTATTTGTTTGTGCGTAAGTAGCACGATGGATACTAGTGGTCAAGTTAAATTTACTAGTAAGACACAATATACTGTAAGAGAACCTGTTAATGACAATAACGATTGTATTGAACCAGATAAAGTAAGTACTAGTCACGAAAAATGTGAATTAATGCAAGGCGAGTATGTCCTTGATCCAAAAGTATTTACTGAAAGTGTTATTTCAAGATTAGGTTCAATCATTAAACCTTCAGAGATTTATGATATTACAGTTCAAGAAGTAATACCATATCCACCTAAAGTAAGTGTTAATATTGAATATAAACAAGCATTAAATGTTGATGGAGAAGATCGTATCGGTCAAATTATTCCAAATAAGTTTGATGGTATATTTGAAGATACTGGAGCTCATTCAATCCTTGAATATGCTGATAACAAAATTGATGACTGGGCATTAAGTTGTTCAACAACACCAAGTACGCCAAGCAGTGAACCAACACCACCACAATCTGGTGGCGGTAATTGCAAATGGTATTATCGTTATAGCAATCCACATATGTGTAAGGACGATAAAGGTGGAACAATAATGAAATATACAAGCGGTGAATCAGGCTTTTCTTATAATAGCAGCACCGATGCGATGAATGCTTGCAAAATTGCTGCCTGTGGAAGTGCAAATAAATATGCTAGCGGATGCACGGCACTTAAGGGTTATGATTACAAGATTAATAAAGATTCAAATAGACTTCATAGAAATGAACCAAGTGCAAATTGGTGCAGCGGTAAGGGTTACTATTATTGTACTTGTGTAAATAGGAAAAGTTAGTTAAAAATAAGGAGAGAGTAAAATATGGGAAGTACGAAAAAATTATTAGGTAACAAAAATGTTGTTACATTATTAGGAATGATTGTTATAGTAATCGTTCTATATATCTTCTATCGTTGGAGAGTAAATAGTGCTGTTAACTTTCAAAATGTAGTTATGGCAACTAAGAATATTGATAGAATGACAGAGATTGATAAGAGTATGTTTACTACTGAAGGTATTCCAGAAAAAGCTTTAATTGGTAATGTAATTTATGATGAAGGTCAATTAGCTGGTAAATTTTCAGGAGTAAATAGTTATATTCCAATCGGAAGTTTCTTCTATTATTCAAGTGAATCTAGCGTAGGTAATATCGTTAATAAATATGATTTACCAATTGCGTTCTTATTTGAATTTGACTTAGATAAAGATGTAATCGCTTATAACTATCCAGTTACTAATGCAACATCTTATAGTAACTCACTTATCCCTGGAAACTATATGGATATGTATTTAAGAATTGCTAAAGATAATGATTCAAAAGATACTAAATATACCTTTGGTAAGTTAGTAGAAAACGTTAAGATATTATCTGTAAAAGATGGAAGTGGACGTAACGTATTTACAAATACAAACGAAGAAAGAACTCCATCAATGATAATCTTCGGAGTTGATACAGAAACTAATAAGTATTTAAGAACTGCTGAAACACTTCAAGGAAAAGTTGAAATAATTGTTGTTCCAACAAATGTTAACTTAATTGATGAAGGTGGCAATTATGAAGCAGCATTAACAACTCAAGAATTAAAAGATTATTTAGATGAATATCTAGACTTCAAAGAAGATGAAGAAGCTGCTAATACTGAACAACCAACAACAGAATCAACTGAAACAACAGAAAGTACAACAGTAGAAGGATAGAATAGGGGAAAGAATATGGGAAATTTAAAGAAATTATTATCAAATAAAAATGTTGTTACATTATTAGGAGCAATCTTAATAGTTGTAGTTCTATTCTTGTTCTATAGATGGAGAGTTAATTCAGCTATTCAACCAGTTCAATTACCTTATGCAATGCATTCACTAGAACAAGGAGCACAAATTACTCCTGATGATGTTGCGATTGTTGAAGTTCCTCAACAAAAGTTAAGAGGAAACGTTATTACAAATGTAAGCGGTGTTTACAATAAATATGCTTCATGTTTTATTCCAAGTGGTAGTTTATTCTTTGCTACTAATAAAGATGGTACTGCTGGAAACGTATCAAATGAAAGTACAACAAATGCTGATTACTTATATAAATTAGGAAAGGATCAAGTTGCTTTCAACTATCCTGTTGATATTAATACAACTTATGGTAACTCATTCTTCCCTGATAAATATTTTGATATTTACCTAAGAATTCATAAAGATGAAGAATCTGAAAAAATTACATTTGGTAGATTTATTAACAACATTAAAATATTAGCTGTTAGAGATAATGGTGCACGTGATGTATTTGCTACAAGTGAAGAATTAAGACAACCTGCACAAATGATTTTTGGTCTTACTAAAGAACAAAATGCTTACTTACGTGTAGCTGAAAAATTAGAAAAGAATGTAGAAATTATTTTAGTTCCTACTGCGGCAGATTTGAAATATCAAGATACTGAAGTACCTGAACCAAAAATGATTAATACAGAATTAAAAGAATATCTTGAACCATATTTAGAGGATTTAACTATAGATAGTAATAGTACAACAACAACTACAACAGAATAGTGGTGTGAATATGGAACAAGAAATTAATGCGTATAATGTTGAAGTTAAACAAGATTTAACGAATACTGATATTAATGATAATCTGTTCTCAAATATTGACTTTGGTCCTTTAAAACAATACTTGGATGATGACAATATCACAGATATATCTTATTCAAACAATGGGCAAGTATGGTTGAAAAGCCTAGATAAGGGTGTTTATCGAGTTGATAACCCTGGTATTGATAACGATTTGATGGAGAAGATAGCATTCCAATGTGCAAACATCATGGGTAAGGTATTTAATATGGCATCTCCTTTCCTAGATAGTGAAAGTGCTGAGTTGCGTATGAATTTTGTTCATGATTCTATTGCAAGAAATGGTATTGCCGCGGTATTCCGTAAAACTCCTGCTAAAATTCGTTTAAAGAAAGACAAATTAATTAAAGAAAAATATATTACGAATGGTATTCATGATTTCTTAATTAAATGTGTAAGAGGTCACTGTAATATAATCGTTGCTGGTGAAACTGGTTCAGGTAAAACCGAGTTGGTAAAATACTTAGCTAGTCATACAGCAGAAAATGAAAAAATGATAACAATCGAAGATACACTAGAGTTACACTTAGATCGTATTTTCCCACATCGTGATATTGTTGCTATGAAGACAAACAATGTTGCATCTTATTCAGATGTTCTTGTTACTTGTATGCGTCAAAATCCAAAGTGGATTTTACTTTCCGAGGTTCGTTCTGCAGAAGCGGTTACAGCCGTTCGTAACTCTATATCTTCTGGTCATAATATCTTATCAACTATCCATGCTGATAAGGCTCAAAGTATTCCACATCGTATGTATTCCTTATTGGAATCTAATATCGATGTAGAACAATTTATGACTACTATATATCGATATGTTCAATTGGGTCTATATGTTCGTGCAAGATATGATAAGGAACGTGGCTTTATGCGTGAACTTGCTGAAGTTACGGAATTCTATGTTGATGAAAATAATAAACCTAAATATAATGTAATATATCATAAAAATGTTGATGGAACTGAAACAACTAATGATCCATCAAAATATCTAATTGAATATTTAGCTAACCAAGGTGTTGACTTAAATGATGATTCCTTAGTTCAAGAAATTGATTATGATGCCCTTGATGATTTAGCTAAAGCAGATAAGCAATTAGAAATAGAAAAACAAGAAAAGAAAAAAGAACAAGCGTATTATGAAAATTTTGGTGAAGAACCTGCTGAAGAAGAAGAGGTTAAGGCTCCTAAAGCTGAACCTCAAATTGATTTAACACTTCTAAATAAGCCAAAAGAGGATGTTAAGCCTGCTACACAAGTAGCTCCAAAACCACCTGTTGCGCCTAAACCTACTCCTACAGTTGCTCCAGTAGCTACTCCGGTAGCACCAGCTCCTGTAGAAAATAAGGTAGCAGCAACACCAGCTCCACAAGAAACTGTTGATAATATGTATAATTACGATTATTCACAGACTTCAGGAGAAAATACGCAAGTTACTTCTAATCCATTAGATATAGAGAAGACACAGTATTTAGATCCGGTTAATTTAAATGCTGAATCTAATGGTACGGTATAAAAAGGAGGAATAAAAATGGAATTTTTAATTATTCTTGCAATTGTGTTTTTCATATTCTTTTATAGACAAAGTAATGGCGAATCTGTTTATAAATTTGTAACAGATGGTGTTGGAAATGTTTATGAAAAGTATGCCCCTTATTCATTTAAAATGATTCGTGAAAAATGTAAGGAGATGGGCCTTGAATATACACCTAAACAATATGTTTTACAGGTTGTAATCTTTTCTGTTCTAGCATTTGTTATTACTTATTTATATTTCTATAATGTGGTAATCTCAGTTGTATATGTAATTATAACTATATCTTTTATTCCTTACTTAGCATATTTAAGATGTAAAAGAGTATATAGTGAGTTCTTATTTGAACAAGTTCAAGTTTATGTAACAAATACTATTATGGAATTTGCTGTAGCTCAATCATTTGTTAAAGCTCTTGAAGGTGTTTATAACTCAGGTGTTATTGAAGATCCTGTTAAGACAGATATTAAAGTAATGATTGACTTAGCATATCATAATGGTGATGTAGGTGAATCTATTGATTATATGAATAGTAAATATGATTATTATATGGTTCGTAATATGCATCAATTATTCTTACAAGTTACCCGTGAAGGTGCAAGAGATACATCTAAAGCACTTGACAACATGCTTTTAGACGTTGATGAACTTGTAGAAGGTGTATATCGAGATAGAATTGATAGAGCACAATTCCATAAACAATTCATTCAATATGGATTACTTCTATATTTAATGATTATGTTAGTTCAATTATTAATTACGAAAGAGAAATATGTAGCCCTAGTTAGTGGTAACATCCTAGTTCGTATATGCTTACATATAATAGTTTTATTAAATAGTTATTTTCTTCTATCTGGAGAAAAATATTATAACGAGAATGTAGGTGCTGAATAATGGAATTAGCTATAGTATTAGGTATTACAGTATTTATCTTAATTTATCGTGGTACTGTTAATGCTGATGATATGTATAAAGAAAATAAAGAATTTATAAATCTTATAAAAGAAAAAGATTATGATTTCTATGCCCAAGCTAAATATGGATCTGATGTAGATGTTGATGCTCTTTTCCTAAAGAGATTAAAAACATCTGGAATCGTATTTATAATCTGTTTAGCATTTGTATTATTCAATTTTAGTTGGATAAACTTAATAATTGGTGTATTAGTAGCAGGAGTTATCTTTAAGTCTGATTATACTAATTTAAAAAGTTACTATAAGAGAAACTTAATTCGAATTGATCAATTACTTCCATATTATTTAAAGAGTATTGAGGTACTTGCTCAACATTATACAATTCCGGTTGCTATATCAAGAAGTATTAATACTGCACCAGATGTATTCCAAGATGGATTAAAGAAATTAATTGAAAGAATTGACTCTGGTGATTCAACAATTGAACCTTACTTAGATTTTGCAAGAGAATATCCTGTACGTGATTCTATGCGTATGATGAGACTTCTTTATCGTTTAAGTATTGGTTCACAAGAGAATAAACAAGAACAATTATTGGTATTCTCTAAATCAGTTTCATCTTTACAAAACAAAGCACGTGAAAAAATGTATGCTGGACGTTTGAAAAAGATGGAAAACAAGACCCTTGTTATGTTACTAGTAACAGGTGGTGGAACAATGGTTGTTATCGTTCTTGCTATGGCGATGACAGTCTTTGGTGGAAATTAGTAAATAATGATATTCTAAATATTTTGTAATAATAGGAAAGGAGGATATTTGGATGAAAGAAGCGAGTGGTGAATTAAACATGACTTTAATTACAATTGTTGCTATTGCTGCAATTGCGTCATTGTTTGTTGTTTTCATTTTACCTATTGTTAAAAATAGAATTGGTAATAGCGTTAACAACGTTAATACCGATTGGAATCAAGCAAATAAATAGTTAATTAAAAATCAAATGATAGGAGGTTAATTATGAGGGAAGCTATTGGGGGAGCATGGTTATATTATATTTTCGTGGTTATGATTATGTTTATTGTATCTTTTTTGGCAATATTTCTTAATTATATGACAGCATATCGTGCAAATAATCATTTAATTTCTGTTTTAGAACAATCAGAAGGTATTATGCCAGCTGGTATTGAGCAAAAATTAAATGCATCATTTAATTATAATAGTCATTTCAAAACTTGTTATATGACACAAGGTAATGGAAAAGGCTTCATAATTAGAATTGCTACATTTATGCCTGTTAAAATTCCTCTAGTAGACATCAACTTAGATATTCCTGTGAAGAATGAAACTAGAACTATTAATTGTTATGGAAATGGGGCTTGCCCACCAGGCAACGTACTTTCTAGTTTAACTACTTCATATGGAACACCTAAACCATGTGCTGTGGGATGGTAATATGATAGTAATTGTTTCGAACAAACAAAAAAGTGTTCTAGATAATGCTAATATTGATGCCATAAAAGATTTAAATGGAGTATTTAATGTTCAGGACTTAATCAATAATTTTAAGAATTATTTCTTTACGAAAATGGTTATTGATGCTACTAGTATAGTTGATTTTACAAACCCAGAAGTTTTAAAACAATTAGCTAGTGGAATAGGCTCTGAAAAATTAGTTGTTTTATTACCTCCAAAACCCGAACCTCCTTTGAGATTTTTAGAAACGTTGGTTAATATAGGAATCTACAATTTTTCAACAAATATTGATGAATTAGTTAATTTAATTAGTAATCCTTATGATAAGGAATCAATCAATCGAAAAATTCATAATTTAGGTCCTGTTAGTCAAACGACAAATCCAGCTAGTGAAATAAAAAATATTGTTCAAAACAACAATAATAATATTTCATTAGAACAAGGTTTAAACAGTATTGAAGATATTAATGCAATTAATCCGATAAATGTTAATTCCGATGTTTCATCAAATAATATTAACAATCAAGTTAATGATGATTCAAAATATATTGCTAATAATGGTAATGTTGATAATAACAATACTAATAATGGTAATCCAGAAGAGAAGAAGGATATGATTAGTCTTACTGACTTTGTATTATCCGAAAGCAGTATCGGAAATAACAACAATAACAATAATAACGAAAATAATGAAATGAATTTTGACTACGTTGAAAATAATAATAGTAGTCCATCTATTAATGGAATGAATAATGGACAACCTATTGATATGAATGTAGCATCTAATATTAATCAAGTAACACCGATTAATAATGAAAATACGTTTCTTAATGATGGTCAACAAGAAAGCTTTATTAATGGTTTTGATCAAAGTAAAGCCTTGGTCGTTGGTTTCCGTAATATAACAGAACATGCCGGAACAACAACATTGATCTATAAATTAAAAGAAACTTTAGAAAATAGAAATCATAAACATATTGCTTTAGTTGAAGTGGGTACTAATGATTTATCATTCTTTAGACTTGCTGAAGCTGTATCTATTCAAGAAAATGAGTTAGATAATTGTTTAAAGAATTATTCAACTAGATATGATTATGTTTTTGTTGATTTATGCCAAACAACAAATGATAGTATTTGTGATTTTGTATTATATTTGGTTGAGCCAACAAAAATAAAAATTAACAAATTGATAGTTAAGAATAGAAACATATTTAATGAATTAAAAGGTAAATATGTAGTATTAAATAAAAGTATGCTATCTGATAATGAAAGAGGTATTTTCTCTCAAGAAGCTAATTTACCATTCTTTGCATCTGTTATGCCATTTAATGACAGAAAAGAAACAAATGCTTTGGATGAATTAATTAATAAAATTGAAAGAGAAAAGAATAATTCAGGAAATAATAGTGTACCTAATCAAAATCAAACTTTTATTAGTTTTTAGGTAAAAATAAGTTGATAATATATTAATTTGTGTTATACTAACGAATTGTGGTGGTATTATGATTCTATTTGATTGTACTAATGATGCATTAACAATAATTGATGCAGTAAAAAGAGTACTTAATATTATACAAATAGCTTTAATAGTTTTATTAATAGTCTATTGTACTGTCGATATTGCAAAAATTGTCATTTCAAAGAATGATGATGAAATAAAAAAATACCGTAGTAGTATTTATAATAGAATTATTTCATGTATCTTGATATTCTTGATTCCAAGTTTAGTTTTTCTAATATTTGGGTCTATATTGAATAATTCAAGTATGAGTATCAACGAAATAAAACAATGTTGGTATAAAGATAGAACATAAGAAAAGTATTGATTTTAAATGAAATTTAGGTTATTATATAACCAGTTGGAGGATTTATGATTTTAGATGGTGTATGTACTTCTGAACTTAGTTCAGTATTAGCTGTAGTAAGATGGATAGTTAATCTAGTTAAACTTGCAGTTCCAATTTTATTAGTTGTATTAGCAACTTTTGACTTAGCAAAAGTAGTTACTAATTCAAAAGGTGATGATAGTGAAACTAAGAAAGCTGTTAAGACATTAATTACCCGTATTATTTATGGTTTAATTATTTACTTCGTACCTATTATAATTGTTTGGTTATTTACATCAATTAGAATTGGTGGAGTAAGTGATGTAATGGATTGCTACAACAATGCTTCATTGCAACAATTGTAGTGATAATAATAAGTGAAAATAGAGGCGTTTAACCTCTTTTTTTGTTGTTTTAATATAATTGGGCTTTTATAGTAAAAAAAGCGCTTAAAATGGCATTTTTATGCTTGTATAAGTAATTTTAAGGTGTTACAATATAGTAGTTGAAGTGAAGGAGGAAAAATGGAAAACAAAAAATATGTTTACCTTTTTAGTGAAGGAAATGCTAATATGCGTGAACTATTAGGTGGTAAAGGTGCTAATCTTGCTGAAATGACTAATATTGGTTTACCAGTACCACAAGGTTTCACAATTACTACTGAAGCATGTACTCAATACTATGAAGATGGACGCGAAATTAATGATGCAATTAAAGCTGAAGTAACAGAATATATTGCAAAATTAGAGGAAATTACAGGAAAGAAATTTGGAGACAAAGAAAATCCATTATTAGTATCAGTAAGATCTGGTGCTAGAGCATCTATGCCTGGTATGATGGATACTATTCTTAATTTAGGTTTAAATGAAGATGT